>JBAPXA010000138.1:0-3777 GCA_049283975.1 Pyrinomonadaceae bacterium
CGAGTGTGTGGACCATTTCGTCGTCTTGGGCGAAGCGCATCTGCGCCGAATCCTGCGAGCCTATGCTCGCTATTACAACGACATCAGAACGCACCGGTCGTTGGATAAAGATGCGCCGGTCTCTCGCCCCGTTCAGCGGACCGGGATCATTCGTTCACACGCGATCCTTGGCGGACTTCATCATCACTACGTCCGGGTTTAGGTTTTCGGTACACACAGGTGGACGAGACCACTGACGGCGACCGAATTCTGATCCGGCCGATCAGGCCTGCCGACGAGCATCTTTATGGCGCCTTCGTCGCCGAGCTCTCACCGGAGGACATCCGATTCCGCTTTCTTTCGCCGCGCAAGGAGTTTTCCCACAAATTCATCGCCCGCTTCACCCAGATCGACTATTCGCGCGCCATGGCCTTCGTGTCGCTGGACAAGGAGCAGAAGCAGCTTCTCGGCATCGCGAGACTCGCCGCCGATCCAGACTACACGAAGGGCGAGTACGCCATCATCGTGCGGAGCGATCTCAAGGGAACCGGCATCGGCTGGGCGCTCATGCGTCACCTCATGGCCTACGCCGAGAAGGAGGGCTTGCGCCAGCTCGTCGGCGATGTGCTGGCCAACAATCAGCGCATGCTCGACATGTGCCACTCGCTTGGCTTTCAAATCTCACCCGATCCTGAAGATAGCTCGATCTACAAAGTCAGGCTCAAGCTCCCTACAGGCTTACGGCCGTCTTGCTAACGCGCCAGGGAACGCCAAGGCTTGAGAGGGTTAGAGGAAGTCGGCCATGGCCCCTCAATTACAATTTGGGATGGATCTTAAACGATCCTGACAGCCGTCTGAGGACTTGCAATGGCAGGACGAGCCCTCAGTCGAGTTTGCCGAGGACACCAAGGATTTGCGCCCTCGGGCTGCCCTTTCAATCCGTATTTTGATATATCTCAAGGCAAGCTCGCGCCCTTGCGAGCTATGTCGTCCCTTGAGTTAAGACTGCGCGAGTTGACCCCATGCCTACGCGCGCTGAGATCACGCCGCCACCGCCCCCTTCTCTATTAGACGCCGAAGACAAGACACAGGCAGCAATGTCTAGGCTCAAGGCCTTATCGTCTGCCGAGTGCTTGGCGCTGAAAGCTGTGCCCAGCAGTCGAGACTCATATGCCGTGACTGCCATCGCGGACATTACCGATCGTTCTCTGCATGCGGCAATTGCGCGCTTCACCAACGGACTTTCGCCGGCCGCGCTCGCGCATGCTTACCTGGATTGGGCGACGCATCTTGCTTATTCGCCGGGCAAGCAATTGCAGCTCGTCGACAAGGCGATGCGGAAAGCCGTCCGGTTCACAAATTACGCCTGTCGCTGCGCGATGGGGGGCGGCAAGGCGGATCCCTGTATCGCGCCATTGCCGCAAGATAAGCGCTTCGCCGGCGAAGAGTGGCAGAAATGGCCCTATAATCTGGTCTATCAGGCATTCTTGCTCAATCAGCAATGGTGGCACAGCGCCACCACCGGCCTGCGCGGGATCTCGAAACGGCACGAGGACATGGTCGAGTTCGGGGCGCGGCAGATCCTCGACATGGTGTCGCCGTCCAACTTTCCGCTGACCAATCCCGAAATCCTCGCGCAAACCATGAGCAAAGGGGGCATGAATCTGGTGACAGGTTTCCAGAACCTCATGGAGGACTGGGAACGCGCGATCAGCGGCAAGAAGCCGATCGGCACGGAGAACTATGTCGTAGGTCGTGACGTTGCGGTGACGCCCGGCAAGGTGGTCTATCGCAATCACCTTATCGAACTCATCCAATACACGCCCCAGACGGAAAAGGTCCGGCCCGAACCGGTGCTGATCATCCCCGCCTGGATCATGAAATATTACATTCTCGATCTTTCGCCGCAGAACTCGCTCGTGCGTTATCTCACCCAGCAAGGCTTCACGGTGTTCATGGTCTCATGGCGGAACCCAGGACCCGAGGATCGCGACCTGGGCTTGGACGCCTACCGCATGCTTGGCGTGATGTCAGCACTGGAGGTTGTGAATGCTGTCGTTCCGCAGCAGAAGGTTCACGCTGTCGGCTACTGCCTTGGCGGCACGTTGCTATCGATCGCAGCCGCGGCGATGGCACGCGAGGGCGACGACCGGCTTAGATCGTTGACCCTACTTGCATCGCAGACGGACTTTGCCGATGCTGGCGAGTTGATGCTGTTCATCGACGAGAGCCAGCTCGCGTTCCTCGAGGACATGATGTGGGAGCAAGGTTTCCTCGACGGCCGGCAAATGGCGGGAGCTTTCCAGATGCTGCGCTCTAACGACCTCGTTTGGTCGCGCATGGTGCGCGACTATATGATGGGCGAACGGCGGCCGATGAACGATTTGATGGCATGGAATGCCGACGCCACGCGCTTGCCCTACAAGATGCATTCGGAGTATCTGCGCCACCTCTTTCTCGACAACGATCTCGCCGAAGGCCGCTACGTCGTCGATGATACGCCGGTCGCGCTCAGCGATATCCGCGCACCGATCTTTGCCGTGGGCACCGTGCGCGATCACGTATCGCCATGGCGTTCAACTTATAAAGTCCATCTCGAGACTGATACCGAAGTCACCTACCTGCTTACGACAGGTGGCCACAATGCTGGCATCGTGTCGGAGCCCGGTCATGAGGGGCGTAGTTTTCAGGTTATGACCAAGAAGCCTGACGACCGTTACCTCGATCCGGACACCTTCATCGCCAAGGCCCCGCGCAAAGAGGGATCCTGGTGGCCAGAATGGGTGGCTTGGCTTGATGCGCGCTCGGGTGCGCCCATTGCTCCTCCTATAGTTGGCGTCCTTCCGTCAAGCGACACGTCGCTCGGAGATGCGCCGGGGACTTATGTACTCCAGGAGTAAGCTGTTCCCCCTACAATCATGGTGCGAGCCTGGCGTCGTCATCGAAGCTCGTAAAGCCGCGAAATTTGCATCATTCAAACTGATTCATTCATGATTACTCTTGAGGACTGCGTGGCCTTATGCGGCCTGACCGAAGAGGAGGTGCTCGCTATAGCGGAACATGAGCATCTTCCTGAAATCGCCGCAGCCGCATTTGCCTCTTATCTCGTGCATCAAGAGCATCACGGCTTGGATAGAGTCCGGGACATGATTGCTGATGACATCCGCACCGCTCAAGCGCGTGGTGACAAAGAACATGTGCTGGTTCTCCTTCATGTTCTCCATCATTTTCTGAGAGCGCACCCCGAAGCCCGACCAGAACAGCATCCTTGGAGCCGCTGCTTCTAGGTTCGCCGGCGAGTGGCCTTACGGCGAGGTGGTTTGCTTGATAGAGGCGATAAGTTCTTGCAGGCGCTCGGCGCAAAGCAGCCAATATTACTGGCTGGATTTGGCTGCAGCTAGCGACCCGGCACGGCGTCCGGACCGCTTTGTTACTCTAAGACGCATATCGCGAGTCACCTGCAAAATGAAGCAGCAGCCAATGAGAGTGGAGGACACGCTGCGGCGAGACCCAGCCAGCCCCGCCTATGCGCTGCCACCGGAAACCGTGCTGCAGCAACAACAGGTGAACCCCGCCTACGGCCTTAGCGAGCACGAAGCGGATTTGCGGCTGAAGCGTCATGGGCCGAACACGCTCATGGCGCATCCGCAACGAACCGCTCTCTCCATTCTCGCCGACCAGCTCAAGAGTCCGGTGGTGTGGTTGCTGTCCGCAGCGGCAGTCGTCGCCGCGCTTTTCGGTCAATGGACCGAGTCAATAGCCATCCTGCTCGTGCTCGCCATCAACACGCTCATCGGG
>JBAPXA010000139.1:0-5002 GCA_049283975.1 Pyrinomonadaceae bacterium
ATAGCAAGACATCCGCCGCTGATAGATAGTCGACGATTTTGGGCTGCTTACCGACGAAGGAACACTTGTCGGCAACGCCGAGACAACGTGCCCGGTGTTCAGCGTTCGTACGCTCGCTGCCGTCGCCCACCATTACCAGCCGGGTGTGACCGTGGCGCTTATGTACTCGGGCGAAGATCTCCACACAATCCACCGGCCGCTTTACGGGACGGAAGTTTGAAACGTGCGCCAGTAGAGTTTCGCCGGCGGGCGCTAACTCGCGGCGCAGGGCTTCGACCGGATGTCTCTTGTAGTCGTGCTGGCAAACGAAGTTCGGAATAACCTTGATGTCATCAAATTGAAAAATCTCTTTCGTCGCGGCCTTTAGATACTGCGAAATTGCTGTAACTCCGTCGGACTGCACAATCCCGTAACGAGTGATTGGTAGATAGGAACGATCGGCGCCGACGAGGGTGATATCCGTGCCGTGGAGGGTAGTGATTACTGGAAGCCGTCGCTTCGGCTTTAAAGACTCGCGGGCCAGAATGGCACTGATGGAGTGCGGAATCGCATAGTGCACGTGCAACAGATCGAGATTCTCTGTTTCCGCAACGGTCGACATTTTCGTCGCTAGTGCCAGGGTGTAGGGCTGATGCTCGAAGAGGGGATACGACATCATCTCCACCTCGTGAAAGCGCACTCGCTCACTCAGTTCAGTTAAGCGTGTCGGCAGCGCCGAGGAAATGAAGTGCACGGTGTGACCGCGCTCAGCGAGTTCCTTGCCCAGCTCAGAGCCAACAATGCCGCTACCGCCGTAAGTTGGGTAAACGGTGATGCCAATATTCATGCAGCGTTTGTTCTTACCACGCTTCGCTCGCGTGTGCGCCACAACTCCGAGTCTGCACAGTAGCAAGCGAACAACTTTCAGATACTACGAGCGACTTCAAATTACCAAGGAACAAAGATCAATGTCCAAAAATAGAAGAGGCAGGCGACCCTCGCAATCGCCTGCCTCTATCTCAACTTGTCTCACCTGGTAAGGGTGGGGGCAAGTGAGGCCGGGAGTATATGCCCGTCGCTAATTTTTTTGCAAGAAATCTTGCATCGATTTGTAGAAATATTTTGCGGGATGAAAAAGCTCCAAAAACGCTGCTGAATCGCGCGAGAGCCGTCGGTGGTGTTTTGGGGGTTGTTCGGGCGCACTTCATTGGGTTACGCATTTTCGAGAGGTAAAGTGGCGACTGAGTGTCGTCTCTAGGGGGAATCAAGACAACTCGGCCTCCACTGCGCTGCCGATAGTGCGTCAACTCGCATATAATGGCCTCGAACCACGAATTAGCCTGATTGCCAGGCTGGCAAGCGAACGAATGGAGATCAGTAATGCCTAAGATTAGCGATATTGAAGAGACACCGAATCCCAACGCCGTAAAATTTATTCTCCGCGAACCTGTCAGCAATGGCACCGCCAAGTCTTTTGGCTCGGCCGCGCAAGCGGCAGAGGATCCCCTGGCAAAGGCCTTATTCGACGTGGGCAACGTGGTGTCGGTGTTTTACATGGACAAAATGATTACGGTTGAAAAGGATGAAACTGGGGATTGGGACGACTTGCTCCCTGTGCTTGCGGTCCCGATCCGAGCGGCCGAGTCAGTCAACTCCGCTGCCGGAGCGGCGGCCGCGGGAGCAGCCTTGGGAGGCTCGCTGGGTGCGATTACGAGTGACGATCCGCGCCTAATGAAGATTAATGAGATCCTTGATGAGAAAGTACGTCCTGCATTGATGGGGGACGGTGGTTATTTGGAAATCCTCGGACTCAAAGAGCACACCCTCAGTATTCGCTACCAGGGTGCTTGCGGCAGTTGTCCCAGCTCACTGACCGGAACCTTGATGGCCATCGAAGGCATGCTGAAACAGGAAGTGGATCCGGAACTCGAAGTGGTCGCAGTATAGAGTGATAGCGGATCTTGTGATGGCTTAATGGGAGTTTCCAAACCATTTTTGATTCTCCATTCCTCATTTGTCATTTAGAAACCGGTTTCATTCCCTCCAAAACTCCATTACATTTCGGAACCGAGTGCTACGCCTCACGTGTAAACGGTTGACTGTCCCTAGCTTTCAAATTCGCGAACATCGCGTTTAGGCAGGAGATACAAAATGGTCCACCGCTCTTCCCTTTCGGCGTTCGTTTGCCTTCTCGTATTTGCCACCATCGTTTTCGCTCAAGCACCCGCAGACAAAACTTCACAGAAAACTCGGTCAAAGCCCCAAGCCACTAATACTGAAGAGGCCGATGCAGTAGCAGCACAACGCGAAGTCCTCGCGATTTCACTACTGCAAACGTTGGCTGAAGATGCGCGCAGCTTTCGTGAGCCGCGCCTGCGAGCGAGAGTGCAAGCGCGTGTGGCTGATGCGTTCTGGCTGACTGATGTAGAGAAGGCGAAGGGTCTCTTCCGCCGGGCCTGGGAAGCTGCTGAGATAGAGGATACAGAGAATGCGAAGCGAGAGGCGGAAGATATTAATCGCCAGCGTCAGAGTGGTCCGGTTGTGTTTCGTTCGCGCCGGCCGGATTTGCGGGGGGAAGTTCTTAGGCTTGCGGCGAAGCGAGATCGCGCCTTGGGAGAGGAATTCCTGGCAAAGTTAGAAGAAGAGAACAAGAAGGATGCCGAAGAAGCGACGAGGAAGAACCGGGAGAATGAAGATGCATTTGGACCGTCGGCACAGGAAAAACGTTTAGCACTCGCGCGTCGTCTGCTTGAAGATGGCGATGTGCAGCGGGCAATGGAGTTTGCCGGACCTGCGCTGAACCAGGTTAATCGTGAGACGATCACCTTCCTTTCCACCCTGCGCGAAAAGAACAGTCAGGCGGCCGATCAGGGGTTTTTGAACTTGCTTGCAATCGCCGAGCGCGATCCGCTCTCCGATGCCAATACAGTTTCCGGTCTTTCCTCTTATGCGTTCACACCTTTTCTGTATGTGACGTTCAGTCCCGATGGTGGCGCCAATCAGATGCGCGACCGCGCACCGGCGCCACGCCCCGAACTACCACCTGCTGTCAGCGGGGCGTTCTTCCGTGTGGCAGCAAACATCTTGCTGCGGCCCTTGCCGCCGCCCGATCAGGATCACACGACCTCCGGGCGCACTGGAAAGTTCATGGTGATTCGCCGCTTGCTGCCACTCTTTGAACAGTACGCCCCGGAAAGAGCCGCGGAGTTGCGCACGCAGATGGCAGCGATGGCTGCGGATGTTCCCCAGGGAATGCAAAATGGTGAGAACCGGGCGATTACCAGTGGCATCACTCCTGACAATGCGAGTGATCCAATAGAGCGCATGCAAAATCGTCTCGATCGCGCGCGCACGTCTGAAGAACGAGACTCGATCTATGCCGACGTTGCTGTGGCTCTGGCTGCTAAAAACGATCCGCGAGCGCGCGACGTGGTTGACAAGATCGAAGACACAGAAATGCGCAAGCGAGTGCGTGCTTACATTGATTTCCAAACGATCCAGGCGGCAATTCAGGAGCGGAACGCCGCGGAAGCTGTGCGCATCGCCAGGAGCGGTGAGTTAACGAGCATCCAGCGCGTCTGGGCTTATACCCGCGCCTCGAGTCTGTTGCTGCCGACCGAACGAGCTCGAGCGCTGGAATTGTTGGAAGCCGCCGGCGCCGAAGCCCGACGGATCGGTGGCGGCGATCCGGATCGCGCCCGCGCCCTGATAGCCGTCGCCACTGGTCTGGTGCCGGCCGATCGCGTGCGCGCATGGGAAACGATGGACGAAGCCATCAAAGCCGCCAACTCCGCTGAAGGGTTTACTGGTGAAGACAGTCAGGTAGGGGCCCGCTTGCAAACCAGAATGATGGTAATGATGACAAACGCGCCTGCTGAAGATTTTGATCTGCTGGGGGCATTTAAGGCATTAGCCCGTGAAGATTTGCTCCGTTCGGTGCAGTTGGCTAAGACTCTGACGGGAGAATCGCCCCGTGCAGTTGCAACTCTAGCCATCGCCCGCTCGGTGCTTGAGAAACCGGCAGGTGGTTCGCCGGGCCAGGATTAAGCAAACCGTCTTGAGCGCCGCCGGCGAATCAGTCAGAAACGAAAGGCCACGGAAGATTCAGAGTTCAACTACAAAGCTCTAAGTCCAAAGTTCAAAGCCAAGTCCAAAAACCAAAGATCGTCTTTAAGAATATATGTTCATTGGCCGTGTCAGCAGCGCTACTGGATCGTCCACGTTCAGTGCTTCGCGCACATAAAAAGCCTCGCCCGCAGCAACGCCAATCATCGAGCCAAAGTAGCGCATCCGAAACTCAATCTGTTCCAGAAAACCCGCTTCACTGATCCGCGTCACCGGTTCTTGCGACTCCGCATCATAGAACTGCGACGCATGAGTCTTGATCGCTCGCATCTTGGCTTCGACAAAATCAGAAACATCGACAATGAATGACGGCACGACCAGCCGTGAATACAGCGAGTGCATGATTGCCGGCATCTTCACCGCCGTGTAGCCGCTGTCGCCGTCGTAGCGCTGCATCGTCGCCAGCCGGGCGGCCTCGCGCACGATGCGGGCTGTGTTGGCGTGATCGGGATGCGGATCATCCCAATGCGTTGTCAGTAAGATCTTCGGGCGGTACTGCCGAATGATGCGCACGACCGCAGTGCGCGACTCCTCATTCAGCCAAACATGACCATCCGGTTGCTCTAGATTCAAACGCAAATCTAACTTCATCGCCTTGGCTGCGGCCTCAGCCTCCGCGGCGCGAATCTCTGGATTGCCCCGCGTTCCCATCTCGCCGCGAGTCATATCCACAACGGCGGTGCGATATCCCTGCTGTTTGAGTTTGAGGAGGGTGCCCGCCACGGATAATTCTGCATCGTCCGGATGGGAAAAGATCGCAATCGCATCGAGCTGAAGTTGTGAGTCGCTCATCGTGTTTGAGGTTTAGCTGAAGCGGCGTGTTTGGTCAAGAACGAATCAAAACAATGTCCAATGCCCAAGGTCCAATATCCAAAGCCCGAGGTTCAGACTTTTGCGG
>JBAPXA010000140.1:0-4790 GCA_049283975.1 Pyrinomonadaceae bacterium
GTTTGTTTGCACCGGAACATCCTGTTCGGCAGTCAACAGCGCCGAGGTAAAGGCGACATTTGAACGCGAACTGCTCGCTCGGGGAATTCTGTTCGGGAAAGAGAAGAAGGGGAAAAATCCCAGGGGAAGCATCATCCTGACGGAGTGTGCCTCAGTTGGTTTTTGCGCGATTGGCCCGGCGGTGATGGTCTACCCGGATGGCGTTTGGTATGCGCAGGTGCGGCCAGCGGATGTTACCGAGATTATCGAGGAACACATCCTGAACGGACGCGTGGTCGAGAGGTTGGCCTTACTAAAAGTTCCTTCGGCCGGAGTGAACCTCGCTCCAACTTCCGAGAAGCCGACTTGGGAAGCATGAATGTGGCGTCCCTCCGTCGACGCCTTGAAGCGAATGAGGTCTAGTGGCTTGCCACCTCCCGTGCGGGAAGGCTTGCCTTACCGGGGCCTTAGCTTCTCGGTTTTATCCGCGAGGCTGAGCCTCGCGAAATTAATTTAATTAGCAACGCGGTAAGCCAGAGGCTTACCGCACGGAAGGGAGCAAAGCCACTGCCTACTGTCTCCTTTCTAACTATCCCGCAATCGCAGCTTGAGTGGGTTTCCAGCGCAGCACAGGGCGCCGCGCCGCAGCGGCTTCATCAAGTCTGCCAATCCGAGTTGAATGCGGCGCGTTGATGACAAGGTCCGGATCCTCGACAGCCTCGCGCGCGATCGACCTCATCGCCTCGACGAACTGATCCAGTTCAGCGCGCCCGACCGATTCGGTTGGTTCAATTAGCATCGCTCCCTGAACAATCAACGGAAAGTAAATCGTCATCGGATGGAAGCCGTAGTCGATCAAGCGCTTGGCAATGTCGAGGGTGTGAACCCCTTTCCGTGATTGCCGCTTATCGGTGAAGACAACTTCATGCATTGAGGGTTGTGCAAAGGGTCGCTCGTAGTCCACCGCTAGTCCGTGAGCGACATAGCGCGAGTTCAAGACTGCCGCTTCCGTAGCTTCTCGTAAGCCATCGTGGCCGTGCGTCTGAATGTAAGCCAGAGCCCGCAACATCATTCCGTAGTTACCAAGGAAGGCCTTCACCCGCCCAATCGAGTTGGGATAATCAAAGTCTAGTTTGTAGGCCGAGTCGTGCTTAACAATCCGGGGCACAGGCAGGAACGGCTCCAGCTCTTTGGTGCAACAACAAGGGCCGCAGCCGGGACCGCCGCCTCCATGTGGCGTGGAAAAGGTCTTATGCAGATTCAGATGGATCACATCAACGCCCATGTCACCCGGCCGCGCAATCCCCACGAGGGCATTCATGTTCGCGCCGTCCATGTAGACGAGGCCTCCGGCCTCATGCACGATCGCACAGATCTCCTGAATGTTTTTTTCAAACAATCCCAGGGTGTTGGGATTGGTAAGCATCAGGCCGGCAACCTCGCCGTGGGCGCAGAGTTCGCGCAGGTGCTCGAGATCGGTCAAGCCTTCCGCGGTCGACCTGATCGTCTTTACTGAAAAACCTGAAAGATGGGCCGATGCTGGATTAGTTCCATGTGCCGAGTCCGGAATCAACATCGTGCGCCGCTTTGCTGAAGACCCCGTGCCGTCTCGCGCATCAATGTACGCGCGAATGATCATCACTCCGGTCATCTCACCATGGGCACCGGCCGCGGGCTGCAAAGAAACACCGGGTAGCCCAGTGATCTCCGCGAGGTGATGCTGCAATTCGTAAATCACCTGGAGCGCGCCCTGAGCGTCCTGCTCTTCGCTTAAGGGGTGAAGACCGGCAAAGCCACCAATGCGCGCCACCTTCTCGTTCAAGCGCGAGTTGTATTTCATCGTGCACGAGCCGAGCGGATACATGCCTTGATCGATGGAATAATTCCAGGTAGACATGCGTGTGAAGTGCCGAATCACGTCGACCTCACTCACTTCCGGCACACCCTCGAGATCGTCGTCCCGGCGAAACTGCTGCGGCACCAGCTCGTCAAGCGGTCGTTCCTCCACATCGAGGGGCGGCAGTCGATAACCGATACGCCCTGTCTGCGAGCGTTCAAAAATCAACGCTTCGTTATGACTAATGTGTGAAGTGACCTTGGTGATATTTGCTTTCATTATTTAACTGAGCGTTCTGAGTCCCTCAACCAGGGCATCGATTTGCTCTCGTGAATTGGTCTCCGTCACACAGACGAGAAAGTCATTGGGACGGTTTGCAAAGTAACGCGAAAGTGCGAGTCCGCCGTTGATCGCTTGTTCACTCGCTAATCGTTGCAAAAGCTCAGCCGCAGGAGACGGGGCGGTCACCACAAATTCGTTGAAGCGAGGAGCGGTGAAGGTGAGCGAGAAGCCGGGTAGCTTGGCGATCCGGCTCGCTGCGTACGCAGCCTTCTGCGCACATTGCTGGGCCACCTCTTGCAACCCACGTCGTCCCATTGTTTCCAGATAGACGGTTGCAGCAAGGGCAATCAAACCTTCATTAGTGCAGATGTTGGAAGTCGCTTTTTCTCGCCGAATGTGTTGTTCGCGCGTGGCCAGGGTGAGCACGAAACCACGGCGGCCCTGTCTGTCGAACGCTTCGCCCACCAATCGTCCGGGAATCTGGCGAGCGTACTTCTCTCGCGTAGCGAAGAGACCTACGTAAGGTCCGCCAAACGAAAGCGGCACGCCAAACGATTGTCCTTCAGCCACCACTATGTCGGCGCCGCAGGCGCCTGGCGACTTAAGCAAGCCCAGGGAAATCGCTTCAGTAACCGCAACGATCAGCAGGGCGCCAGCGGCGTGGGCTTTTTCTGCGAGCGGTGCCACATCCTCGATGCATCCGAAAAAGTTAGGAGACTGGACGATAATTGCTGCGGTCTTATCATCAAGCCCAGCTATTGCCGCCGCCTGCCCGGTCGCGGCGTCGAAGTTTATGTGCTCGAGTTCGATGCCGGCGTGCTGAACGTATGTTTTGCAGACTTCCAGGTATTCCGGGTGCACCGCTCCGCAGGCGATTACCTTCGTACGTTTGGTTACCCGCTCTGCCATTAACACTGCTTCGGCGAGCGCGGTAGAACCGTCGTACATCGACGCATTCGCGAGGTCCATTCCCGTCAGTTGGCAGACGAGTGTTTGGAACTCAAAAATGGCCTGGAGTGTGCCTTGGGAGATTTCAGGTTGATAAGGCGTGTAAGCAGTAAAGAACTCGGAGCGCGAAATGATGTGATCAACTACTGTGGGAATGTAGTGAGAGTAGGCTCCGGCTCCAAGAAAGCTGGCGCGTTGGGCGCCTGTGTTGCGCGCCGCCATCCTTTCGAAACCGGCCAGCAATTCTAATTCGGAAAGCGCTGCCGGCGTATCCAGGTCGCGTGTGAGGCGAAGTTGCTCAGGGACGGTGGCAAATAGATCGGCGGCCTTTTCCAGGCCGATGTGATGAAGCATTTCGGCCCGTTCTTCGGGCGAGTTGGGAATGTAACGCAAAGCTACTCTTTCTCCGCCTTGGTAAAGTCTTCGTATTCAGCCGCCGTCAAAAGACTATCAACCTCGAGTGGAGTTTGCATTTTGACGCGAATCATCCAGCCCTCACCATAGGGTTCATTGTTCACTTTCTCAGGCTCGTCGTTGAGCGAGCTATTCACTTCAACAATCGCGCCAGTCACTGGTGAGAACACTTCAGATACGGCCTTTACTGATTCGACTGACCCGAATGATTCGTGTGCAGCAAACTCATCACCGGGCTTCGGCAGCTCGACGTAGACAACATCACCAAGGGAGTTTTGCGCGTAATCGGTAATGCCAACGATGGCGACGTCCCCATCGACTCGCACCCATTCGTGATCTTTGCTGTAGTGTAAATTCTCCGGAACGTTAGCCATGGCTCCTCCAAAATTTTAATAACAATCGCAACCCAGGTTTGCGTCAAGCTTAGCGCGCTCGCTTGTAGAAGGGCGTCTTTACGATCAGGGCGCCAATCAAACGACCGCGAACATCGATCTGAATTTCCTGCCCTTCATTAGCAAACTCCGCCGGTACGTATGCCATGCCGATGTTCTTTTTCAAGTACGGCGCCGGACTTCCGGAAGTGACCTTGCCGACGCGTGTGTCGTTGATCAATACGTCCTGATCGTCGCGAGCGATACCGCGTTCGGTCATTTCAAATCCGATCAAGCGCCGCTTGATTCCCGCTTCCTTTTGCCGTGCGAGGGCCTCGCGTCCGTTGAAGTCGCCCTTATTCAGTTTACAGATCCAGCCAAGGTTGGCTTCGAGCAAGGTGGTTGACTCGTCGATCTCATGTCCGTATAAGGCCATGCCCGCTTCCAGGCGCAGCGTGTTGCGCGCTGCCAGGCCGCAGGGAAGAATTCCCGTCGCTGAGCCAAACTTCCCAGCATCCAGCAGCTTGTTCCAAATCTGCTCGGCCTTATCCGCAGCGGCGTACACTTCAAAGCCATCTTCACCTGTATAGCCGGTGCGGGAAACGATGGCTGGTACACCGTCAACCTCTCCTTCTGTGAAGTGGTAATACTTGATGTCAGGAAGCGAAACGTTTGTAAGCGGTGTCAGGATTGCGAGCGCCTCAGGCCCCTGTAGGGCAATCTGACAATAAGAAGAACTCGCATTTCGAAGTTCGAGATTCTCTTCCCTATGCGCGCCGCTGATCCAATCCCAATCTTTCTCTGTTGTGCCTGCATTCACCACCAGCATCAGACGATCGGCGGCAAAACGGTAGACAAGCAAGTCGTCAATAACTGTTCCTTCAGATGTCGTCAGTGCGGAGTAATGCGCCTGACCATCAACGAGTTTGCTGACATCATTTGAAGTGAGACGGTTTACG
>JBAPXA010000141.1:0-9825 GCA_049283975.1 Pyrinomonadaceae bacterium
CCGTATTCCAGTCAGCGTTAAGATCAAGAGCGAGTACGGTACGTTTGATATCAAGCTGAAAAAGTTCACCCACAATCCCGTCGGACAGCAATACCTGACTCAACAAGACTAGCTGCGGGCGATTGCCCGCCAACCAAGACAGACACCCCGGTCAGATTGGCGATTGCCAATTGCCAATTAGCCTGTAGCAAAAGAAGCCAATCGGAAATCGGCAATTTCATGAGCCGTCTCCCGCTCATCATCGGCCATCGCGGAGCTTCGGCTCTCGCTCCCGAGAATACGCTTGCCGCCTTTCGCCGCGGACTTTCCGACGGCGCCGACGGAATTGAGTTTGACGTCAGGTTGTCTCGGGACGGAGTGGCGGTCGTAATCCACGATGCCTCGCTTGCACGGACCGCGTCGTTGCGGCGCCGGGTCTCTAACCTGACGGCCGAGGAACTTCAAGCTACCGATGTCGGCAGTTGGTTTGGCAAATCACGTCGCGGCCGGCTTGCTGGTTCGGCACAGCAGTTTGCAGGCGAATCCGTTCCCCTTCTAAAACAAGTCTTTCAGCTCTTCGAAAAGCACAAAGGCCAACTCTATTTGGAGATGAAGGCCGCCAAGGGAGCGGGGCCAGAACTCGCCGCTGAGGTGGTGCGAATGATCCGGCAAACTCCGGTCCGCAGCCGTGTTGTTGTTGAGTGCTTCGATCTTGCTCTGCTTGAGCGAGTGAAAGCGATTGATTCCTCGATTCGCACGGCCGCCTTGTTTGAACCGAAACTTTCAAAACCCAAAACGATGGTGCCTCGTAACCTGGCGCAGTTAGCCGAAAGCGCAGGCGCTGACGAGATCGCTTTACATTACTCTCTTGCCCGACGGCGTATCATTGAGCAAGCTTTGCAGCTCAAGCAAAGCGTAGTGGTTTGGACAGTCGACAATCCGGCCTGGATTGCGAAGGCTCAAACTCTTGAAGTTCATGCACTGATTACCAACAATCCCGCGAGGTTACTCGCTGCCCGCGACTCAGCCGGCGTTTGAAGCCGAAAAAGATTTTCGCGTACAGTTGACGCCGTGAGTCGCTCCCCAAACCAACCCAATCGTTTTTTTGTTTGTCCTCAGTACTCGGTCTCCTACCGGCGCCAAAGACGATTCGAATGGAACAGCGAGGCGCGCAGCGGGTACGAAATTCTTTTTCTGCTGGAGGGAAAGCTCAACTTCAAATCCGCCGGGGAAGAGTTGTTAAAAGGTCACTCGCTGCTGCTAAACCCGTCCAGTGGCTGCACTCTTTTGGGAAAGACCGTTGAGGTACTACAGCTTTCTCTGGCGCCGACCTTTGTCAGCGATCACGCCGTTCGCATGCACCTGATGGGAACCGGAGCCACCGTTGTCTTCGCGCAGGAGCGGGTTGCCGGCGATTCGCGACTACAGGAGTGGGGCCAGTCATTGGCCAACGAACTCAACGAAGAACGACCGGGCGGCGCGATAGTAATCGGCGCGCTCGTTGAACAGGTGATCGTGCACCTGCTGCGCCACTACGCAAACATGCGACGCTCGCATGATTTGGAACTCTCACGCGCCGGACTTGTCGATCGTCGAATTCGGCGCTCCGTAGAACTAATGCATGCGCAGCTGGCTGCTGATCTTTCCTTAAAAGAAATTGCCGCTGCTTCCTATCTTTCTCCATTTCACTTCGCACGCGTCTTCAAAAAGTTAACCGGCGCCACGCCGCACGCATACCTCGCTGCGATTCGCACTGCTCGTGCGCAATTGTTACTCGCCAATCCGGAGCTTTCGGTTAGGGAAATCGGCGCGTTGGTCGGTTACGCCAGCCCCAGTCACTTCACCAAGGCTTTTCGCCAGGCAACCGGATTAAATCCTCGCGCATTTCGTAACGCCCTTGTTGCTCGGTGAGCCAGATGCGGGGGAGATGCTTTGCACAAAAGTCCGCTGTGTGTGTTTTGCGCCAGCAGCAATGTATCGGTTTGTATCGTGGGTCGACAGGGCAGCGTCGCTTCAGATGCAAATGAAACGCGGCAAGTTTTTGTGCAAGGCGCCTCCGAGCATCCGCAAAGTCCGCAATATCGCGACAGTATTGAGCAAGATTGTTGCCGTTTGCCCTTGGTGACGCGGTTATCATCGGCCAAACCATATGAAGAGGAGTGAATCTATGCCTGTGGAAAAGGACGTGGCGATCGCCGAACCTAAAGGGAAGCTGGGAGTGTTGCTCGTCGGGCTCGGCGCCGTCAGCACTACGTTCATTGCGGGAGTTGAAGCAATCAAAAAAGGAATCGCGGAACCTGTCGGGAGTCTGACGCAAATGGGAACCCTGCGGCTGGGCAAACGCACGGAAAACCGCGTTCCGTTGATCAAGGATTTCGTCCCGCTAGCGAAACTCGAAGATCTCGTTTTTGGTGCCTGGGATATTTTTGAAGACTCGGCTTACGAAGCCGCGATGCACGCGGGCGTTTTGGAAAAAGAACTACTGCTGCAACTCAAACAGCCGCTGCAAAAGCTAAAGCCGATGAAGGCGGTGTTTGACCAGTCGTACGTGAAACGCCTCAATGGCACGAATGTCAAAACCGGCGCCAACAAGATGGCGCTCGCCAAGCAACTGATTGCCGAGATTGATGAGTGGAAGCGGAAGAACAAGTGTTCTCGCGTGGTGATGATCTGGGCCGCTTCCACTGAGATCTTCCTCAAGGAACATGCGGTTCACAAGACCATCGAATCGTTTGAAAAAGCGATGACCGAAAATCATAAGTCGATTGCGCCGTCGATGATTTATGCGTACGCGGCTTTGAAGTCTGGGATTCCTTTCGCGAACGGTGCGCCCAACCTCACTGTCGACATCCCTGCTTTGCGGAAGCTAGCCGAGGACAATCGTTTGGCAATTTGTGGCAAGGACTTCAAAACCGGTCAGACGTTAATGAAGACGATCATCGCTCCGGGACTTAAGGCGCGCATGCTGGGTCTGCACGGCTGGTATTCGACGAACATCCTGGGAAATCGCGATGGTGAGGTGTTAGACGATCCTGAATCGTTCAAGACGAAAGAAGAATCAAAGCTCTCAGTGCTGGAGTACATCCTCCAGCCGGAAGTCTATCCCGATCTCTACAAAGACTTTTCCCATGTAGTGCGCATCAACTACTACCCGCCACGCGGTGATAACAAGGAAGGCTGGGACAACATCGACATCTTTGGCTGGCTTGGATATCCGATGCAAATCAAGCTCAACTTCCTCTGTCGCGACTCGATTCTGGCGGCACCCATCGTTCTGGATCTCGCTCTCTTTCTTGATTTGGCGCAACGTGCAGGCATGAAAGGTATTCAGGAATGGCTGTCCTTCTATTTCAAGTCGCCACAATCGGCGCCGGGCCTCTATCCGGAGCACGACGTGTTTATTCAATTGATGAAGCTGAAGAACACTTTGCGACATCTGCGTGGTGAGGATTTGATCACGCATCTGGGCCTGGAGTACTACGACTAATGAAGTTGTCTTAACGTCAAAAGCTCGTCTCCGTCAAATCTGATTGGAGATGAGCTTTTTTGTTTTGAACCCTTTCGTTGGTTGACGCGTTAAAACGTGCAAACCCGCCGCAACCTCTCTGCAACAACAGTTACAAAACATTAATTGTCAGTAACCGCCTGACAGGAAATGTCAGGGCAGAATTGACTCGCTCTGAACCTTGATTGCCTTACTTCTTGAGCTTTGCACAATATTTTGTGATGACAATTCGGTTCGTGTCGTATATATAGCACTGTGTTTTTCGCCAACGTCTCGTTCGGCATTTGGTTACAGCGAACGAGGAAATTATTTCCCGCATCAATTTAATCAGCGGATCGTTCCTTGCTATGAGTAAAGCGCGCGCGGCCAAAGAGGCCGGAAAAATGGGAGCCAAGCACCTCTCAACGCGGCCAGGGAGGAAGACGATCATGCTTGCTGAAATGGAAATGGAGACGACAAACGACACTATGGATAAGGTTTTCCTGGATCCGGAACAGAAGAGTCCCCGCGCTCAGGATTTTGAGGAGCGCTTATCGGCTCGCATCGTCGGACAAGAACGAGCTGTCCGGCGTATGAGCGGCCTTTACCAGATTTTTCTGGCGGGCATGAATCCGGCCAATCGCCCTATCGGCACGATGTTGTTTCTGGGGCCGACTGGCTCGGGAAAAACCCGCGTGATCGAAGCCGCTGCGGAAGTGCTTTATGGCGATGCCAATGCCATCGTTAAGATCGACTGCGCAGAGTTTCAGCATTCTCATGAAATCGCCAAACTGATCGGTTCGCCTCCGGGATACCTCGGTCACCGGGAAACGTCGCCGATGTTGACGCAGGAGAATCTCGATCGGATGCACACCGAAGAGTTGAAACTTTCGCTCGTGTTGTTTGACGAGATCGAAAAGGCTTCCGACAGTCTCTGGCAACTACTGCTCGGGATTCTGGACAAGGCCACCTTGACCCTGGGCGACAATCGCCGTGTTGATTTCTCGCGCACGATGGTGATTCTAACGTCAAACCTCGGCGCGCGTGAGATGTCGGAATTGATTTCCGGCGGTATCGGTTTCGCGCCAGCTAAGGGCGCCAAGAATCCGAATGACACGGAAGTGGATCAGAAGATCTACCGCACTGCCGTTGAGTCGGCACGGCGCAAGTTTTCACCGGAGTTCATGAATCGGATCGACAAGGTCGTGGTCTTTCGTTCCTTGAAAGAGCATCACCTGCGGCAGATTCTCGATTTGGAACTGCAGGGAGTGCAGGATCGGATAATGCAATCGGCGGGAACTAAGTTTGTGTTCCAGTGCTCCGAGACTGCGAAAGACATGCTGCTGAAGGAAGGGCTGGACTTCAAATACGGCGCGCGGCATCTGAAACGAGCAGTTGAGCGTTTTCTGGTTTACCCGCTCTCCAATCTCGTCGCCACCAGTCAGATCGGCTTGGGCGACCTCGTGCACGTCGACGTTGATAGCCACACACACAAGCTGATCTTCTCGAAGAGCTCGGGCGGCGCCTTGATTCAAGAGATGCCGAAACCGATCGAGTTGCCAGAGGCGGCGGAGTCGCTCTCCGGCGGAGTTGGCCTCCCAATTCCACAGGCAACGAAGGTGGCGAGAAAGAGTCAGAGTCGCGGGGAGAAGACGGAAAGTTAATTTCTCTCGCTTAAACATAACGGAGCGCCGTTCACGAAGTTAGTGGACGGCGCTTTTTGCTGTCAAATTTCGTCCTGGTAGTATTGACGTTCCCTTGCTTCGGGGAATCGCAATAAGCGTTTTACGGGTTCGTGTTGTGAGAAATTCGCCGCGAGGCCTCGAAGGCTGCTCGCGACAGATAAGGATCATCAGCGCTTAATAAGCCGGTCAGCGCTGGTAGGGCTGCTCTATCACCGATTAGACCCAACGAGGTTGCCGCTTCGCGACGGACATCGCTTTCCGCTTCTTGATCTTGAAGTGCGGCTAACAGTGCGGGAACTCCGGCCCTGCTTCCGATTTGTCCGAGGGCGTGAGCCGCCGCGCGTAACACAAGTGGATTCTCTTGCTTCTTGCTGCGCTTTTTCGACGTTGCCATAGATAGTTCGGGTCGCAGTATTTGCGCGAGCGAAACTACAGATGTTTCGTCGCCAATGTCGCCCAGGGCAACCACAATCGCCCCTCGAACTCCATCCTTCTTTTCCTTCACCAGCAAGTCAGCTAGAGACCCTGCGGCCATTCGACTGCGTGTCTTGCCTAGAGCGTAAGCAGTCTCCTGCCGCACAAATTCATCCTTGTCGCTAAGCAGCGGCAGCAATGCAGCGGCGCTTTCTTCGCTTGGGAGGTAAAGCACGACGCCCGCCGCCGTCGCACGGACAATTGCCGCTGGATCCTTAAGTGCGGCGACTGCGGCTCGTGATGCGTCCGGATGATGAAGTGCGCCTAACCTTGAGACAGCGTCGCGGCGGTCTTCGATTTCGGCAGAGCTGAGACGGTCTTTTTGCTTTTCAATCTCGAGCTGCAAAGGAGTGAGCGACCTGGCCGAGTTTCCTTGAAGACTCGCGTTAACCATTTGCACGCCGAACGAGACACACAGGAGCGCGGCGAAGAGCAGTAGCAACGCTGAACGAGGCTGATGTGGAGGATGCATGAAGTTGGTGATTAAGATTTCCCGCTAGTCGATTCGCGAAGTAAGGGCGTGCATGCTGTCGACAATTAGCACAAAGATGGGCGGATAGAACAGCAAGTCAGGAACCATGAGTGCCGTTGAAGATTGAAGGAGCGCTGTACTCGCGACATGTTGCACCCGATGCTGATAGAGCAAGGTCAAGTCTGCGAAGAAGTCTCGCGTATGCCAGTTTATAAAAAGACCTACACCGATGCTCAGCGCCCAACCGACGAGCAGGAACGTGTAGGCTGAAAAGCGAGTGAACGGCTGTTCCGGCTTTTCTTCCTGGCTCATCAAACTCGCCTGAATTGGTTTGGGAATGTAGGTGTAGTGCTTGAAGTACTCTCGCAAGCGCGTTGCCAGATGCCAGACACCAATCACAAAGAGCGTAACGACCACCGCGCGGCCGACGTAGTCAAAGAAGCCCCAAAGCTGTGGTTTGATCAAAGCAACAAAGAAGGTAGACAGAAAGAGCGACACGGTGGTGAAGACAGCACGCTGCCGCTCTCGATTCTCTCTCCGGTCGCGCTCGAGTACCTCGTCGACCACGCGATCCCACTTGGCCTGAACGGCCAGATTACGGGCCCGCCGGGCATGGGGGTTTTCGGAATGAAGAATCGAATACCCGCGGTTAGCAGCAGAACTCAGTTGGTCGTCGTAGTAACTGCGCTCCTGCGGATCGCTGAGCGTATGGTAGGCCTTGGATAGGAGGGCGAATTCG
This sequence comes from Pyrinomonadaceae bacterium, assembly GCA_049283975.1. Lineage (GTDB taxonomy): Bacteria > Acidobacteriota > Blastocatellia > Pyrinomonadales > Pyrinomonadaceae > PSRF01. The sequence goes on from JBAPXA010000141.1 coordinate 6,834, forward strand.
CGCGCCGCACTCTCCGAATCGCGATTAATATCGGGATGTCTAAGACGGGCGAGTTTGCGATACGCAGACTTGATGTCAGCGCTGCTAGCCGATCGTTTTACACCTAAGATCTTGTAGTAGTCCGTCACCTACAGGTCCTCAAAAGCTCAAAAGGAGAGGCGGCGGTGGCGGAGGCCGTTGCTCCGTGCCAACCGGCGAAATTATAGCACCGCTGGCAACACTTACTCACCTAAATGGCGGAAGCCTTGAGGTTTGTACGATGGATACGCAGAATCGACGAATTGCAATTTGCTTAGGGGGACCAGAGGGGCGGCTCTTAGCTTCCTCGAGCGGCCTTCGAGGCGGGGCGAGGACTTTTTCTGTGAGTATGCCGCACCCTCTGGCGATTGCCCTTCCCTTAACAACTATCGTGCCTTGAGCGAATCCCAACAAACTCCCAATCAGTCAGGTTCTAACGTCAGCGGATGTTCACACTTCTTGAAGAACGGTGTCCACGATCGGCCACATTCCCTGATCAGTTACTCGCCCGCGAGCCCTCAAGGCGCCTGACAATGTTCAGTAGTGTTCGTACTGCGACTCCGGTCGGACCTTTGGAGCGATACGGTTTTGCTTCCTCGCCCCAGGCGGTCCCGGCTATGTCCAGATGTGCCCACGAGAGGCCGTCAGCAAACTCCTTGAGAAAAGCAGCCGCCGTGATTGTTCCGGCTTTGCGCCCACCTACGTTCTTGATGTCAGCGATGTCCGACTTAATCTGCTTGGAATACTCTTTATCAAGGGGCAGCTGCCAAAACTTCTCCCCCACCTCTTTACCGGCAGCGATGATCTCGTCGATGAGCGTTTGATCCGTTCCTAGCACCGCGGTGTTTACGTCGCCCAGTGCAATCGAAACTGCCCCAGTCAGGGTCGCCATGTCGATCACTTTGGTGGCGCCGAGCTTCTTTGCATAGGCAATAGCGTCCGCGAGGATTAAGCGTCCTTCAGCGTCGGTATTGATTACTTCAATCGTTTTGCCAGTCATCGCGGTAACGACATCGCCCGGTTTTGTCGCTTTACCTGAAGGCAGATTTTCAGAACAAGGAACTACGCCCAGTACCGGCACCGCAGGTTTCAACTGCGCGATGGCTCGCATCGCGCCGAGCACAGTGGCGCCACCGGTCATGTCGTACTTCATCAACTCCATGTTCTCGCCCGGCTTAAGTGAGATACCGCCGGAGTCGAACGTAATGCCCTTCCCAACGAAGGCCAATAATTCGCCGTCATCCTTACCGCTGGCTTTTGCTGGGGTGTATTTCACCACGATCAACTGTGCCGGTTCTTCTGAACCACGCGACACGCTCAACAGGGATCCCATGCCTTCCTTTTGCATGCGCGCCTCGTCGAGCACGTCAACGCTTAAACCGAATTCGTTTGCCATGGCGCGGGCCCGTTCGGCCATGTCAGTTGGCGTCAAGTTGCCGCCGGGTTCGTTAGCCAGGTCACGTGTGAAGTTTACCGATTCGCCGATTATCTGACCCCGGCTAACGCCCCGCTTAACCGCTTTTTCATCCCCCTCCGAGATAACTGCAAACAGATCGATCGTTTTCACCTCTTTGTCGACCGTTCGATACTTGTCCAAATCAAATATCGCCATGACGGCGCCCTCGACCGCAGCCGCGGCGCTGGTTTCGGCATCGAGATCCGCCGCGCGCGAAACATATCCGATCGACTTCACATTTTTTGCGCGTAACAGACGGACTGCAGTCCCGGCAGCCATGGAAACTTGTGCTGCCAGGTGCTCTTGCTTCTCGCCAGCGCCAATCAGCAACAGCCGGCGGGTTTTAAGTTTGGCGTCCGCAGGCAAGTGCAGATAAACGGTCTCACCTTCTTTGCCCTTGAACTCCTCGGAATCGATTACGGCTTTGACCATTCCTCCAGCAGCGGCATCCAGCTCTTTAAGAAAACCTTCATCAGCTTTCTCGTCCTTAAAAACAGCGACTGCGATAGCCTGCACATCTATATCCTGATAACGACCAATTCGCGCCTCAACTTGCATTAGTAAGTTTGCTCCTCAACTATTTTCTTTATCGATTGCGTTCCTTTAACTGGGCCCGCGTTTCTCGCTCGACCGTGCGCCGCATTTCCGTTTCACGTTTGTCGTAAAGCTTCTTGCCGCGCGCCACGCCCACTTCAATTTTGATTCTGCCATTCTTCAAATAAGCGCGCGTCGCTACAAGGGTCATGCCGTCCTTTGCCGAGGCGTTATCCAGACGACTGATCTCGCGTTTGTGCAAAAGGAGTTTTCGGGTTCGCAGCGGCTCGTGGTTTTCCCGGTTGCCGTGAGAATAAGGGGAGATGTGCGCATTAAACAACCACGCTTCACCATCCCGAACCGCAACATACGATTCTTTCAGTTGCACCCGTCCGCCCATCACGCTCTTCACCTCGGTACCGGTTAACGCTATCCCAGCTTCGTATTTATCCGAAATGTGATACTCGTGAAAGGCCGCGCGATTCGCTGCCAGAACTTTTTCTTCCTTGGAAGTTGCCAATGTGCTTACCTGACTTTCTTAAAACTCCTCGCGCAGAGGTCGAGACATCAAGGCCAGCGCCGCGGCGCGCGCTGTCTTGCCCTCATAAAGCACGGCATAGACCTCCGCGGCAATCGGCATTTCCACATTCTGGCGATTAGCCAACTGTTTCAATGCCCGTGTCGTTTTTACTCCTTCGGCGACTTCACGCATTCCCGCAGTAATTTCTGCAAGCCCTCGTCCCTTCCCTAGTTCCTGTCCCACGAAACGGTTACGCGAAAGACTGCCTGTGCAAGTCAGAACCAAATCGCCAAGTCCTGCCAGACCCATCATCGTTTCTAACTTTCCGCCTTCAGCTAATACCAGACGTGACATCTCCGCTAGGCCGCGCGTAATCAGCGCCGCAACGCTGTTCGAACCGAATCCGAGACCGGCAACCATTCCTGCGGCAATCGCCATAACGTTCTTTACCGACCCGCCTAGCT
>JBAPXA010000142.1:0-3489 GCA_049283975.1 Pyrinomonadaceae bacterium
CATTGGGAATTGGACCGGGATCAAGCCAGACGACGAAAAAAGCAGCCCCAACAGTGACTAGCGTCACCGGGATCGAAAGAAGGATCGGAATCCAGAAACGTCGGCTCATTATTCAAAGCAACCCAACAACGTATTAGACGACAGATCCGTCGGATAAGTACGAATCTGGTGGTATTATCCGACACCTTAAACCTCACTGAAAGGATGATACCTCGCTCTCAATGTCCTCACCAAAGCTCCTCGATCAGGTGCGAACGGTAGCCCGCCTAAGGCACTTTAGCCTCAGAACTGAGCAAGCCTACGTTGGTTGGATTCGACGGTTCATTCTCTTTCACAAGAAACGCCATCCGGCGGAAATGGCCGAACCGGAAATCCGTCAGTTCCTCGCCAATTTGGCAGTCGAGCATGGGATTTCTGCTTCCACACAAACCGTGGCCCTCAGCGCGCTGCTGTTTCTCTATCGGGATGTTCTGAAACGCGATCTGCCATACGTCGAAGGAATAGAACGCGCGAAGAGATCAAAGAGACTGCCTGTTGTCTTCTCGCGAGCCGAAGTGCAAGCGGTGCTCGCTCATCTGAGCGGTACTCATCATTTGATTGCTAGTCTGCTTTACGGCGCCGGATTGCGCTTGAACGAAGCAATCAGATTGCGTGTAAAGGATCTCGATTTTGCTGCAAATCAAATCACAGTTCGCGAAGGAAAAGGAGACAAGGATCGCGTCACCATGTTGCCGCAATCGATTCGTCATTCCTTACAGGAGCACTTGACAAGGGTAAGAGTCCTCCATGATTTGGATTTGCGAGAGGGTTTCGGCCGAGTCTTTCTGCCAAATGCTCTGGCGCGAAAATATCCAAACGCTGATCGAGCCTGGGGCTGGCAGTATGTGTTTCCTGCGCTCAAGCGCTCAATCGATCCGCGCAGCAAAGCAGAGCGCCGCCATCACTTAAGCCCGGAGAGTATGCGACGCGCCGTACGGCGAGCTATTAACTTGGCACAGATCATAAAAAATGGTAGTTGCCATACCTTCCGACATAGCTTCGCAACTCACCTACTCGAAGATGGATACGATATTCGGACCGTGCAGGAATTGTTGGGCCACAAAGATGTCCGAACGACGATGATCTATACACACGTCTTAAATCGTGGTGGGCGGGGAGTAAAGAGTCCGCTGGACCGATGAGTGATGAGGAGATTTTTTGTTGTTTATGATGGTCGGAATGGAGTGTTAGTTGAAGGCGGTCGCTACCGCTCCCGTACTGTACCGAGTGGCCGCGTGGCTTGAATGTGGGCGTTACCACTTTCGTATTTTCCGGAGTGGCTAAGTCGGCGCAGCAAGTCGACGAGGGTGACGCGCACCCTGACTATCTGGCAAGAAGCCCGTGTGCCCGCGTCACGCCCAGTCCAACTTCGGATGCATCGTGTGCCAGTTTGTAGCTCGCTCGTACGCGAGCGCCACCCGTAAAGGGCCACCTTCTTCGTAGAGTCGTCCGGTGAACATGATTGCCTGCGGCAACCCTTTGAGGAAGCCACAGGGAACGCAGACCGCCGGATGCCCGGTTAGATTTGTCACCAGCAAACTCGCGCTTCCGGGAGCAGGTGAAACAAACACCTCCCAGTCCGACATCAGCTTATCCAGCTCGCGCATCAGCAGAGTGCGGGCGCGTTGCGCGCGAATGTATTCCACCGCCGGAATAAACCGCGAACTCCGAAACGTGTTCGGCCAATCATTCGGTTCCTGACCGGAAAGCTTGTTGATGTCACCACTCCGCGTGATGTCGTCGAAGGCCGTGGCCGCTTCAGCAACGAGGATGATGCGCAACGCCGCCGTGGAAAACTTCGGCAACTCAAACGGCTGCAGGTTAGCTCCAGCTGCTCGCAACGCCGCGAGTGCCTCTTCATAAATCTTCTTTCGTTCCGGATCCTGCTGCTGGTCAAACTCAGTTTTCAGATAGCCGATTTTCAAATCGCTCAGCGAGCGCGTTGGTTCCCAGTTGAAGGGAACCTCACCGACAGTCAGGTCGCGGCCGTCAGGACCATAGATCGACTTCAGTGCCGCCGCGCAATCTTCAACACCGCGACACATTGGGCCAATCTTGTCCATCGTCCAACTTAAGCCCATGGCGCCGTAACGACTGACACGCCCGTAAGTAGGACGCAACCCGACCACACCATTGCGCGAAGAGGGCGAAATGATCGAACCCAACGTCTCTGTCCCAATCGCGAAACCGACGAGTCCCGCCGCCGTGGCCGAACCGGGACCCGCTGAAGACCCACTTGAACCAATTCGATCCTCATCAACCTGCCAGGGATTTCTTGTCATCCCGGCAAACCAACGGCCGCCTTGTGCGAGGGCACACATGGAAAGCTTGGCAACCAGCACTGCGCCTGCTTCCCTGAGACGTTCGACAACGGTCGCGTCGTAGTCAATAACCTGCGTGCGATAAGGCTCAGCTCCCCACGTCGTCGGAATTCCTTTTGTCGCGAACAGATCCTTTGCACCCCAGGGAATGCCGTGAAGTGGCCCACGATACTTGCCACGTTTGATTTCGCTTTCAGCGGCGGCGGCCTGGGCAAGCGCAAGTTCCTCCGTGAGCGTCACTACGCAATTCAGCTTCGGACCGAACCGCTTCAGCCGGCCGAGATACATTTTTGTGAGATCGACTGGGGAGACTTTGCGCGAGCGAATCAGTTCCGCAAGCTGCGTTACGCTGGCGAACGCAAGATCTTCAACTGACGTGAACTTAGGAAGCTCCGGTTTGCTCAGTGTGAATTTGCGCTGCCTGAGGTTGAACTTTTTGCCAGGTAGCGCGGGATGGAAAAGCGTGGCGGGTTCGGTGTCGAGGGGAACCTGAATTTGGCGCAGGGTTTCGTACCGCTCCAGATTCGTGTTGACGTTTTGCAGCGCCATCTGTTTATGCGCATCAGTCAACTCGAGTCCAAAGAGTTGTTCGGCGCCCCGCATCATTTCCTTGTTCACGCGTAATGGCGCCGGAGTTGGCGTTGGCGAAGGTGCGGGTGTTGGCGTAGGTGTTGGAGTTTGGGCGAGCGACTTCGTGGCAATATCGGGCATCGCTGCGGCCGCAACACCGAGCGCGGGCACGAGCTTGACGAATGTTCGCCGGTTAAATTCTTTACCCCTGGAGTTGCGCCCAGCTTTAGCTTTCACCTCACGCACTATTCGCTTCATCTTTGCTTACCTGATCCTTTTAGTTTCGGGTTAGTTTCGGGGGTCATGGACTACAGGATTTTTACAAAAAGTCTGCTTCTTAGTCGGCGAAAGCCGACGACTGATAATAGCCCAGCACTTTCAGTGCTGGGACGAGCGAACCCAAAGTCTCCAAAGTCCGTGAAACGGACGGCTGAATAACGGAAGGATTTCAGTCGTCCGCGTCGCGGACTCACACTCGGAGCCCACGTGTAATCCCAGCACTGAAGTGCTGGGCTACTATCAGTCGTCCCGCTTCGCGGGACTCTAATCCGCACTATTT
>JBAPXA010000143.1:0-7594 GCA_049283975.1 Pyrinomonadaceae bacterium
GCACAATAGGGTTGCTTAGTGTGAATTAGCGGATCGACGGTCAGGTTAGTACCTAGTTAGTCTTGCGTTATCGCTGCTCGGCTGCCGCCTTGCCCTTATCAGTTAACGCGTAGAAATCATTTCCCAACTCTTCGAGGAGGCCATCTCTCACGAGGCGTTCTACGGTATCAAACACCGCGGTGCGTGCTTCAGGGTCGTTGCCGCCAATCTCAAAGAGCGTGTGCAGATCGAGCGAATCCTTGTTCCAGTGTGCGAAGTTTCGCAAAACTCTCTTGCTCAAATCGTCATCGTCCATGCTGCTTTACCGAGGCTGGTTCTGGCGCGGCCTGTTCATGCCCGCCATCATCGCCTTCACGTCCGGGGGCACCGCCCGGCCTTTAGCATCCAGCAACGGGGGGCTAACCTGCGCTGCGGCTTTCTGCTGACCTAAGCGCTTCGCAAAAGGAGTTGGCAGGCGTCCTTCTGAATGGAGATAAAGCAGCGGGTTGGACATGAACATCAGCGCCATCACCATGCATACCATGATGATGAAAAGATTATCGGTGCTGAGGAGCGGTGGGTAAAAAAGAGCTACCAGCACCGCCGCGGCGATAAACAACAACCCTACGACGATGCAGATCAGATTTAAAAATCCCAGCTCGTTCTTCATCACTCGAATCATACTCTAGTGTTTGGCTTTCCCAGCTGTTTTGGGACGCTCGGACATTTCTTCATACCCACATCGTTCACACTGCCAGACGGCAAACACGGCAGTCGGATCTCCGGTATTTTGGTAAACCGCGCGATCAGAGGGAATGATTTTGCCACCACACTCGGGACAGGAGCGCCCGCGGGTCGTGCGAACATCGATATTGAGCGCGAGTGGATTGTCGCTGGACATAGTTATCGACCTTCATCCCGATCCTGCTGCTCGCCCGCGCCGCTATGTCGTTTCAAGATGATAAAGATCGAACAGAAAATTGCTACTGGTGGCGTCAACAAGACGAGCACGCCGATGTTGAAATTCCGAATGAAGAATGCATTGTTGGAACCCGCCAGGGATGCGCGGCACATCGCGCACTGTGCCAAACCAGTACCCTCCAGCAGGAGGAGCAACAGCAATGCCGGCACCAGGACTAAGACTAATCTGGTTATGGGCTTGAACTTCATCAATGCTCTTCCGCAGCCGGCGATGGCACCGTCTCTTTAAACTTATAGCGCAAGTTCGATGAGCGAAAACTATCCGGGAAAAATACGAACAGCAAACAGATGCATACCACCAGCATCGGGATGATTGTCAGGATCAAACTGAGCCGCTCAAACTTCAGGTGCATGAAATAGGCGATGATGAGCGCCGCTTTGATTAAGGAAAGCCCCAGCAGCACTACCAGCATGAAATGAATCGGCATCGGCTTGTAAGCCAGAAAGATCTCGACCAGGGTCAGCAGCAAGAGCCAAACCCAAATTGAGGTAAACAATTTGTTACTGCCGGCGAAGTGTTCTTCGTGTGCACTCATGATTGTTTCTCCTCGAGTTGGATTAACGGGCCAGATGACCACCGACGTCGACGGACATGATGTAGATCAGCGGGAACACAAACATCCAGACAAGATCTACAAAGTGCCAGTAGAGACCGCTGATTTCCACGTCTTCGTGTTTCAACTTCTTAACCCTGGCGGCGACGATAGATAAATAAATGGCGCCGGTGGCGACGTGAAACATGTGCAAGCCGGTGATTGTGAAGAAGGTAGCGCCGAAAAGTGGCGACGGCAGCTGCCCGTCAGAAGTAGTGAATACGTTGACCCAGTGCGCTGGCAAGCTAAAAGGTTGTAGTCCTTCGTGAATCAAGTGGCGCCACTCAATCAAGTGGAGCACGATAAACGCCACGCCAAAAAAGATCGTAGCCAGAATCCACTTGCGCGCTTTGTCTTTTTCACCGCGACTGGAGGCAGAAACCCCAAAGACCATAGTCAAACTCGATGAAAGCAGGCAGAACGTCATCACCGAGGAGAAGACGATGCTGGGATAAAACGGGAAAGGTGTCGGCCAGACGTTTGAAGCGCGTAGATAACTGTAACCAATCAACAACGCCGAGAACGTCAGCGAGTCGGAAACAATAAACAACCACATCCCCAGCTTGCGATGACCAACGCGATACGGGAGCACACCTCCGTCCCAATCTGCTGCGGGAAAATGTTCTGCGCGTGCCTCAGTACTCACCTGTCACCTCCGTTTAAGTAGGGGCGTCCCGCCGCGGACGCCTTTGGGAATGCGACGAGGCGCCCATGAAGGACGCCTCTACAACAATCACCGCCAAAGGAATAAAAGCAAGAACAGGTAGATCCACAGAATGTCCATGAAATGCCAGTAGATGCCGACAGCGCCGGCGGCCGCCAATCGTTTCGCTTGAAAGCGTTCATCGAGCGGTTTACTGGTGCGCACGATTAGAAACACCAGCGCCAGCAGACCTCCTAACAAGTGCACGCCATGCGTCGCTGTTAGCAGATAGAAAAAGGAGCTATGTGGATGTGTGGCCACGTAGACGCCCTGTCCAACCAACTGCCGCCATGCTAATAACTGCGACGCAAGGAAACCGAGACCGAGCGCAGTAGTTATTAGAAGCCAGGTTCTGTATCCGCCTTCCTGCGATGCCTTCAATTTCCGCTTGGCGAATTCGAGAGTGCCACTGCTGAGCACAATGACTGCCGTACTCAGCAGCAAGATGCGCGGCATTGGCAGAGCCTTCCAATCGTTTGAAGACGCCGCCCGCACGATGTAGGCGCTGGTGAGCGCCGTAAACAACATTAGGATCGAGGCAAGCCCAACCCACATGCCAATGCGATAACGATTGGCCGTCGAATCGTATTCCGGAAACGGCCCTTCGTGACCGTTGCCCTTGCCCGATCGGCCGTTGGATCCGGGTAACTTCGAGCCGCCTCCAGACTTTCGTTGGGGCAGTTGTTTAGTGCTTGTGACCATCGTGGCCATTACCACTTCCTTCCCCTGCCGGGATTTCAGCCTGCTCTGGATCGGTCTGCATTAGAAAATCATTGGGAGCGCCCGGTACCGCAAACTCATATGGTCCGCGATGCACGACGGGCAGCACGCCAGCGAAGTTGTCGTGTGGCGGCGGCGACGTCGTGTTCCACTCGAGCGTGGTGGCGTCCCAGGGATTCGCCGGCGCTTTTGCGCCCTTGAACATGCTCCAGAAGAGATTGACGTAGAAAAGTACCTGCGTCAGGACCGTGGCGATGGCCGCGATGGAAACGAACACGACGAGCGGATGCAGACCTTTTAGATATTCGTACTCGGTAAACTGCGCAAAGCGGCGCGGCATGCCGGAAATACCCATCGTGTGCATCGGCACGAAGATGCAGTAGACGCCGACAAAAGTGATCCAGAAATGAATCTTTCCCAGCTTCTCGTTCATCATCCGGCCAAACATCTTTGGGAACCAGAAATAAGTCGCGGCAAACATTCCGAAGATTGAGGCCACGCCCATCACGAGGTGGAAGTGCGCGGTGACGAAGTAGGTATCGTGCATCGGCAAGTCGAGCGATGTCTGCCCGAGCACCAGGCCCGTAATACCGCCGGCGACAAACAGCGACACAAAGCCGATGGCGAACAGCATCGCTGTTGTGAAGCGAATGCGCCCGCCCCAAAGTGTTCCCAGCCAGTTGAAGGTCTTAACTGCGGAGGGCACGCCAATCGAGAGCGTCAGGATCGAGAAGGTCATCGCGGAATACGGACTCATGCCGCTGATGAACATGTGGTGGCCCCAAACGAAGAAGCCCAGCAGACCAATCGCAAAGATAGCGAACACCATGGCGCGATATCCAAATACGGGTTTGCGCGCGAAGGTGGCGAGAATGTGCGAGGTCGCGCCCATGCCGGGCAGAATGGCGATGTAAACCTCAGGGTGACCGAAGAACCAGAAAAGGTGCTGCCAGAGGATTGGTGAACCGCCGGTATGTATCGGGAATCTTTGATCGATTCCGGAAAGCACGCCGCTCACGTACAGTCCCCCGGGAATAAAGAAGCTGGTTCCGGCAACGCGATCGAGCAGCAGGAGGATGCCGCCGCCGAGAAGCACTGGAAAGGAAAGTAGCGCCAGCACAGCGGTCGTGAACCAGGCCCAACAAGTCAGCGGCATCCGCATCAGCGACATGCCCCGCGTACGCATGTTGAGTAGTGTCGTAATGAAGTTCAGGGCGCCAAGCAGCGAACCAACGCAGAAGATCGCAATGCTGATGATCCAGAGATTCATGCCCATGCCCTGCCCGGGTCCGGCTATTTGTCCGATGGCACTGAGGGGCGCATATCCGGTCCACCCGCCTATCGGTCCCACGGTTGACTCCGCTCCGGAAAAGAAGATCGCGGAGAGGATCACAATGAAGCCGACCAGCGTTACCCAGAACGACAACATGTTGAGATAGGGAAACGCCATGTCTTCCGCGCCAATTTGGATCGGCAAGAAGTAGTTGCCGAAACCGCCTTGCGGCGCCGTAGTCAAAACGAAGAAGACCATGATGGTGCCGTGCATCGTCACGAGCGAGAGATAAAACTCAGGCGTCATCATGCCGCCGGGAGCGCCGCCCGGAAACAGCGTTCCCAAGATCGGCCAATTGGTTCCCGGCCAGGAGAGATTCATACGCATCAGGACGGACATCGTCATGCCCACCACTACTGCAGCGAGGGCCAGCAGGATGTACTGGATGCCGATGACTTTGTGGTCAACGCTGAAGATATACTTGCGTATGAAGCTGGTTGGCGCAGGGTGCCGGTGTACTTCTGCGTGAGTTTCACCTGACATCTTTTAGTCTCCTCGTGATTAGGCCTAAAAACCTGACGAAAGAGTAAGAGCGATAATCTAGTAAGCCGGCAACTGATATTTCGCGAGCAACTCAGTCACCTTGGTTTGAAAATCTTCCTGCGATAAAGCTATCAGGGCCTGGTGTTCCTCTGCGGGAACCACCAGCAGGTAGCTCTTCATCTTGAAGTGGAGTTGGCCGCACAGCTCGGCGCAGGCGAGTTCGTACTTCCCGACCGTGTTTGCTGTGAAGTGAACCTTGATCACCATTCCCGGAACCAGGTCCTGCTTAAAGCGCAGTTGCGGCACCCAGAAGTTGTGAATCACGTCCTTGGAACGTAGCGACAACTCCACGGGCCGGTTAACGGGAATTACGAGTACGCTATGTACCGAATCGTCTTTCGTATTGGGATCGGCATCATCAAGGCCAATGAAGTTGAGAGACGAGTCGTCGATGAGTTGCGGATCGGTGCGTCCAAAGACTCCGTCCTTCCCTGCATAATGAAAGTTCCACTGGAATTGCTGGGCGACAACTTCGACCTGAAAGGCTCCCGCCGGCGCTTCGTTGAAACGCAATGACGCCCAGACGCTCTGTCCCATCACCGCGAGGCCAATGAAAATCACCGCCGTGACTGTCGTCCAAATTACTTCCAGCTTGCTACTGCCGTGGGTGTAAGTAGCGCGTTCGCGGTTACCGGTGTCGCGATACTTCCAGACCATGTAGCCGAGGCCAACCTGGGCCGCCGTGAAGGCGATTCCCACGACAATAATCGTCAGCATGAATTGGCGATCAAGGGCCGGTGCGTGCTCAGAGATGGCGGTAGGAAACCACCACTTCTTCACGAAAAACAGCGACACGGATCCCAGCGTAATTAGCCAGATAATAACCGCAAGAACTCGTCCCATCGGTTACTCCTCTATTTGGAAGTCGTTAACTCTTGAATCGTGAATGGTGAATCCTGTAATGCTCAGTCAGGAAGGCGGGCTTGCCCCCGCTTAGGTTGAATGCACTCAATCAGCGGGGGTAAACCACCCTTCCTAACTGAGCCTTGCGCGATACACGATTCACGAACTTCGATTCAGAACCATCAGAATGAACAGCAGCGGCAAATAGATCACGGACGCCAGCAGCAGCTTTCTGGCCTCCTGTCGCGAGAGCGAAATCGCCGCCCGTATGCTGCTGTAGAGAAACAGCAAACCCAACACAACCGCGCCAACGAGATAAACCTTGCCGGAGATTCCCAGCGCGTAAGGAAGCAGACTCACCGGCAAAAGCATCAAGGTGTAAATCACAATTTGTTGGCTGGTAACCCGACCCTCCGGCTCAACCACCGGCAGCATCAGAATGCCGGCGCGTCCGTAGTCCTCACGATACATCCAGGCGATCGCCAGAAAATGAGGAAACTGCCAGAGGAACAGAATTGCAAAAAGAACCCAAGCCTCGAGACTCACTTCGCCGCGTGCCGCCGTCCAGCCAATCAGCGGCGGAACAGCTCCGGGGAAGGCCCCGACCATTGTTGAGAGCGAAGTCTTTGTTTTCAGGGGCGTGTACCCAAACAAATAGCCGGCTACAACCGTAAGTCCCAGCGTGGCAGTTAGCAGGTTGACCATCGCGCCCAGATAAATTTCCGCCGCTACAATCAGAGCCGTGCCAAACGCCAGGGCCTCCCAGGGAAGTAGTCTTCCCGTTGGCAGCGGGCGATCTGCTGTACGGCGCATCAGTGCGTCGAGATCGCGCTCCATGTATTGGTTGATCGTGGCCACGCCCGATGAGAGCAACGTGATGCCAAACATTGCGCTCAACAAGAGACCGTAATTGACCCCGCCCCGTGAACCTAAATAGAAGCCGGCGGCGGCAGTCAGCACAATCAGGAAGGTGATACGTGGCTTCGTTAGTTCGACGAAAGCGGCGACGCGCTCCCGAGGCGTGATAATGGTCGACTCGAGCTCAAAATTGGTTGCTGTATTTAAGTCCACTGCCAACTCTTTCATAGTATGCCAATCGCTGAGCTAGTTCGGATTCGCTGCGGCGTTTGATCTCCGCGCCGATTATCGTGATGCCGCTGTAGACCGCGCGAGCTCAAATTCCGGAGCCGTTGCTCGCACTGCGCGAAAAACCCTGAGCGTCAACACAATCGTGGTTGCGAATACAAGCGCCCCACAAGCAACGTGCGCCACGGTGATTCCCACCATCGGCTTCAGCGGTTGCGGATCGTTTGGTGATTTCAAACGCGTAAGATAGGCCGCGACTCCCAACATCAGTTGCAAACCAAGCAGTACAAGCGCAATGGTCGCCGGACGTGTTAGCAACTTCTCTTCCGGAAACCTTCGCAGCACCGTCAACGATGCGACCGAAAGAATTATGACTACTGCGATGGCGCCACCGATGTGACCTAAAACCAGCTCCGTGGGTAATTGTTGGTCCCAGGTAGCCGAGTGCCGCAATGTTGCACCGAGTATCAACTGTAAAAAGATCGTCACCAAAGCAGCCACGCAGAGGTAACGAGTAGGAGTTCCCTTCTCCTCCAGGGTCGGGCGGGCTTCCATCCAACTTCGAGAGGTAAAGACAGCGAGGCTGACAGTAGTGCAAAAGAATAATTGCGCCAGCGTCGCGTGGGCCTCGGAGATTCCGAATCGCAACATGAGCTTGACTGTCAGGCCGCCAAGCAATCCCTGAGCAATGACGGCGAGCAAGGCGAAGATTCCCAGTCGCCTTACCCAGCGTCGTTGCTCTCTAACAAAAAGATAAATCAGGAGGACGATGGTAAGCATCCCGACGGTCGTGGCCACCATGCGGTGGCCATG
>JBAPXA010000144.1:0-14365 GCA_049283975.1 Pyrinomonadaceae bacterium
CCGGAACGCGGCATCAGGGTTGTTGTTCAAGCCCGCAATGCTGCTCAGATCGAACGTAAACAGCGTGAAGGAAGTCGCCGGCACATATGGCGCGCCAAAATCTAAGAACGTGATCCCATCGAGGCTGTATTGGAACTGATTGCTATTGAACCCGGTGGCCGTTCCCTGCGACGCGAAGGTAACGATGATATTCGTGTAACCGAGGGTGCTGAGACTAAACGTTAGGTTACGGCCGTTGTTAACGTTGCCGGTTCCACCCTGGAGCGTCACAGACTGGCCGGCAGGATCGCCGAGGCGAGCATTGAGCGACGAACCGCCGAGGGTGAACACGACGTTTGCCAGATTGAAATTGGTTGTTAACAAGCCACTGCCATGGTCGACGTTTAAGTCGGAATCGTTGAAGTTCCAGATTGTGACTTCATCAGCGTGCACCGCCCGCGGCGCGGCGAATATCAGCAGCAAGAAAACCAAGATCAATCGGATATGGGTAAGTTGATTGAGGTGAGGTGTGATTCTAGACATGAGCTCTCCTTTGTGAGGTATGAGGTATTAGGTTTTGCCCAACCAGGCCACGCACGAGAAAGCAGGCTTTTGATCGTGAGCTTAGCCCAGACTAGTGAGTGGGCTTCAGCCGATTTGCTTTCCCAGCCTGGTCAAGCTATGACCACCGAAGGCAAAGGTCAACATGATCCGGTTAAGCGGGAGTCGCAGGCGGCTACAAGGATTCAAGCTTTCTCGATTGCCGATTGCCGATTGTCATGTTGCGAAAGGGGCCAATCGAAAATCGGCAATCGTCAATCGTCAATGAGAAGAATCGGCAATCGGCAATTAGCAATGTCTGGCGCCACTAGGCTAATATCAATCGCGAAAGCGGAAGTCTCAAGAACGCAAACCAGGGGTGGGACTGCAAGGTATGGAAAAGCAATTCATCAGAGTTACCGGAGCTGACCAATTCACGGATCTAATTAGCCAATCGCAGGCAGGACCCGTGGTGATCTTCAAGCACAGCACTACTTGTCCCGTTAGCGCTGCGGCTTACAGCGAGATGGAGCAGTTTGCAGGTGAGGTAGTCCTGGTGGAAGTTCAGCGTGCCCGCGAACTTTCGCGCGAGATCGAGAAACAGACCGGCATTCGCCACGAGTCGCCACAGGTTCTGGTTCTGGAAAACGGTAAGGTGGTGTGGAATGCCTCGCATTTCAAAGTTAAAGCTCAAGCCGTTGCCGAGGCGCTTAACCGTCCCGGAGATCAAGCCGGTAGCCGAGGCCAGTCGCAATGATGGATGTTAGGGAAAAACGAGGGCCGGCAATTGAGCCACGCGAAATCAAACAGGAGGGTGACTCGGGCCTGCGAATCACCTGGGCGGATAATCATGTCAGCCACTTCACCGCGTCCGGGCTGCGGCGCGCATGTCCCTGTGCGCAATGCGTGAATGAATGGACTGGCCAGAGAGTGTTGAAGCCGGAGTCGATCCCCGAAGAGCTCATCATTAACGACCTGAGCCTCGTCGGGCGTTATGCAATAAACTTCCGCTGGAGCGATGGTCACGAAACGGGCATTTACAGCTTTCGTTATTTACGCGAGTTGGACGAGGACGAGTAGACGGCAGGAGACAGCGGCAGGGCAGGAGCAGGCGGCGGGATTACGAACACCAATCAAAAGCCAAAGATCAAAGACCCAAAACCTAAGTTCAAAGATCAAATCCGATGAACGAACAAGATTTCTTTAACGAAAAGCAGGAACTAAAAAAAGCGACTTTCAGTTGTCCCCACTGTCGCGAGCGGGGCGAGTATCAGGTGCGTTGGTTGAAGCGCACGAAGAAGAATGCACCGCCGCGTGGCGCGAACGAGCAGGACCGCGCTCGCTTTCAAAAATCTCGCGACTACATGGTGCGCATCGACGACATGCTGGCCTGCAATCGCTGCCGCCGCCGCTTCGAAATACCAACCTCACAATCCGTCGTCTTTATCTGAGCTAATCCAACCCCGCATTAACGGTAGCCGACTTCTTCCTTAGAAGAGTCATTCAGTTCGGTAAGCATGTCACCGTCCCGCTAGGGACGAAATGTTTATAGAACCGAGGCGAAACTTAGGAGGTGCAGCTCCGTTAGGAGCGAAATGTAGCTATTGCGCCCCGACTGGGGCGCCTGCCTTGATGGAATCTGAATTCTATAAACATTGTGCGCCTACGGCGCTGACTTTCTGCAAACCTGTCAAAGGTGGACTTGATGAAGCTCCCCACCAAGTCTGACACTGAACGAAAAACACGACACTTGACGTAGCCCGACCAGCGAATGCTTGAAGTCCAGTCGCAGACATTCCTGATAACGGGGTTTTTTGGGCGATCCAGTTACGAACGCCTTCCCGCGCTGCTGGACTTCGTCTTGCAACAGCAAGCTTGGAATCGACTCGTCAAGAAAAGGAAAGATATGCAAAACCAGGAATTCGCCGGTGCCTTTAAAACCAATACTTCATTTCTTTCGCCGCTGGAGCGTCGGCTGGCGCCAGTCGTGCTCCCAAAAATCCCTGCCTGGCTGGAGACTCATCATCTCACCATGCTCACGCTCGTTTGGTCGCTCCTGATTCTGGCTTTCAGTTATCTGGCGGCGACAGACATCCGCTGGCTGTGGCTGGTCTCGCTAATGATCTGCTTTCAATATCTCACGGATTACTACGATGGGAAGATTGGCAAATATCGCAACACCGGCCTGGTGCGCTGGGGTTACTACATGGATCACCTGCTCGATTATTTCTTCCTGAGTTCCGTGATCATTGGTTACGCTTTCATCCTGCCGGAGAAGTCGCGTTTGCAGTTGCTGCTCATGTTGACGCTCTTTGGCGCCTACGACCTGAGTACGTTCCTCGCTTTTGCCGCGACCGACCGCCTGAAAATCAGTTATCTAAAGTTCGGGCCAACGGAATTTCGTTTGGCGTTAATTGTCATCAACACCCTCCTGATTTTGTTTGGTACGCGTTACATGATCAGTGGCTTGAAATTCGTTAACGCGGGCGCGGCCGTCGGTCTGGCGCTGCTCGTTTACCAAACACATAAACAAATCTGGCAACTCGATATGGAACACAAGTATGGCAATTTGCCGGGCGAGGGCAGACGATTTAAGTAGAATGGGCTCCAAAAAGTGACAAATTTCGGGAAAAGCCGGAACGGATTACGCTCCACGCGCGTCTAATGAATCAAATATGCCTTAGAAACCCGCCGGAAGGCCCCGGCAGCCTGTTGCGGCCTTAGCTTTGCAAGTATTGCAGCGAACTGACGTTCTAAGAGAAATCACGGAACTCCGGGACAAAAAAAGCGTTCAAAGAAAAACAAGTCAGAAATCAGGAAACGAAATGTCAGAGAAGAAAACAATTCGGGTTATTAAGAAGGGTGAGCGGAAGGCGAAACCAGCCTCGAAGGCGAACTCCGCCGCCGAAGCAGCGCGTGACATGGTGAAGACCGTCACGAATTGGGTTAACGAAGTCCAGAACAAGCGTCGCGCGGAAACGGCCAACGCTTTGAAAATTCTGTCTAAGACACCGCGACCGAGCGAGATCTAATCCTCAAATCTCAGTCTGTGCTCCCAAGTCTCCAGTCTCAAGTCTCAAGTTAAACCGCGTCCCGAATGAGTTCGCTCGGATCTCAGTGTGCGAAACGGTTTACCCGCGTTTCATCAAAGACCAAAGACCAAAGATCAAAGATCAAAGACCTGAGCGCGTCATTGTTGACACCTGATTCTAGGCGGGGCTAGCATCTCGCAAAGACTTACAGTTCAGAACTTCTTGGAGGTGGAGCGGCGGAGATGTCGACGCGAAAAGCCAGGAAGAAGAAGCAAGCCAAACTCGAACGGCCAATCTTTAACAGCATCAGGAAGCCCTTAGCGCCGCCGGGCCATCCGCTCAGTCACGCGAAACCGGAAGAGAAAGCCAACCCGGCAGGTCGCACAGCAAAACACAAACGAAAACCCGAACCTGACGATGCCGCGGAGGACTGAGCTGCATCAGGTCAGGTGCTGGTTAGATCGACTAAAATGGCTATGCCCACAGGTGGCTAAGCCACGCCCCACATTCGGCGGCAACGCCGAACAGTTCCAATCTGAGTTTGGGCAAAAGACACTATGAACATGAACATTAAAGCGCAGCCGGTTGCCGCCACATTTATCGATCAAGCACGGAAGTTTTTCAGCGACGAATACCTGCCGAAACTCGAACGCTGCCTGGAACGACTTACTGACGAACAGATTTGGTGGCGGGCAAATGAGAAGTCAAACAGTATTGGCAATCTGCTTTTGCATCTTTCCGGCAACGCGCGACAGTGGATTGTGTGCGGCCTGGGCGGCGCAAATGACGCTCGCGTGCGGCAGGAGGAGTTTTCGGAGCGGCGCGTGATCCCGCGTGAAGAGCTATTACAAACCGTGAGACAAACCTTGGCCGACGTTGATACGGTGCTGTCAGAATTTGATCGCGGCCAGCTCCTTGAAAGTTATCCAATTCAGGGATCAAGAGTGACCGCGTTAGAAGCAATCTTCCACGTAACTGAACACTTCTCGATGCACACCGGGCAGATCATCCTGCTGACAAAACTGCTAACCGAGAGCGATCTGGGATTCTACGACTTCTCCACCGGCGCACCGGTCCACGCCTGGCTCGAACAAAAGTAGCAGTAGCCATGGGCATTAGGTAGTACGCAATAGGAACTGTCACTGACTGCTGTTTGTTGTCACTTCGTGGTCCGTCGCTGCGCTGGAGCAGAGAATACGAACCACTAACCCACCCGAAACAGCACGAACCCTATTGGCTGTCTTTTGCGCCTCTGCACCTCGGCGTCTCTGCGTTGACGTTGTGACCAAAAACGCTAGCACCAACGTTGGCAACGAGATTCCTTCCTTCCAAAACGCTCCTCTTCATGCGTAATATAGACGCGGAATTGAAAGTCACTCAATTCTGCTTATCTAACTCAGGAGGCCTGCTTAATGACGTACGTCGTTGCTGAACCGTGCGTGAACTGCCGCTACACCGATTGCGCTTTGGTTTGTCCTGTTGAAGCTTTTCATCTGGATGACGATATGCTCGTGATTCACCCCGAGACTTGTATTGACTGTGACGCTTGTGTACCAGAGTGTCCGGTGGAAGCTATTTTTGCCGGCGATAAGGTACCGGCCGAGTGGGCGAATTTCACGCAAATAAATGCCGATCGCGCTCTCAGCGGGTTGCCGACGATCACGGCGCGCATGGATCCGTTATGCGAATAGGCCAGGCTGCGGTTCATTTAGATAGGCGATGAAGAAGAGTACAAAGCGGCTTTTAGGAGGCCTGGCACTGGCCGCGGGGGCAGTGGGAGCGGCCACCACGATCCTCAGGAAAAGGAAGAGCGTGAAACCAAAATCGCAACTAGAACCAAACCCCCGAGATGTGTGGGCCAGGCCGGGAATGATCGTGACCTTCCGCGCCGAGCTGATGCCCGGTCGTGACCGCGAGGAGCGCACATTTCGGGTCAAGGAATTATTGTCGAGTGGGCGTGTGTTGCTCGAGGGGGTTGCGGGTGAGCACGCGGAAAAAGAATTTGACGCAATTCGCTAGTCAGCAGTTCCTACCAACTGTAAGTCTTTCCTGGTTCCATCACATCAAGTTTCGGCAAACCCAGGGCTCCGAGCTCCGCGATTATCGTTTCTCGATAGGCGGGTTTTAAGTGCACCGCCAGAATATCGAGACCGTTGTGTTTTAGTTTGCGCAATTCCGCCGCGAGTGAAGCAGGAGTGAAGTGGCGAGAGACATCTGCTAACTCCGCCATCGCATTCGGGAACGAGGCCTCGATCAAGATCGCATCGAGGCGCGGCAGGCCGTTCAGCACTTCCCAGAACTCATCAGTCTCCGCAGTGTCTGAACTAAAAGCCACCGTGTGCCGCCCATCTGACAGGACAATACCCACGGTGGGAACGATGTGATTCACCGGGATAGCTTTCACCGTCAGGTGTGCGACTTTAAACTCCCGCCCCGGATGAATCGGCACATACTCCATCACCGCGCCAAACTCATTCTTCAACTCTGAAAAGCGCGGGTAGACATTCCAGTTAAAGACGTCGCGTTCGAGCCGTTCGATCACGTCGGGCGTTGCATGGATGCGCATCGGCGTGGTCAGCGTGGGATAAAGATCGTCGATGAAGATCGGGAGGCTGGCGATGTGATCCATGTGCACGTGCGTCACAATAATGTCTTTCACGCTCGCGCGTTGCTCGGCGGTGAGCGCAATCGCAATGCTACCGGCATCCAGTGTGACGCAGTCGTCGATGAGATAGCAGGTGAGGCGTTGATCCATCGTCGCCTGGCCGTCGCCATCGAAGGTGCTAGGTAGGAGTTGGATTTTCACGGGTTGTTTCGGCGAAAAGAAATCTTCGCGCGGTCCTAGTATAAGCGAACTGTCTTAAATCTCGCGAGACTTTTAACCTGTAGAACTGGTTCCCGGCTTGAAATCAGCGCAGTCTTTGTAACAGATCTCGCAAAGCCATTTGGTAAGCCGCTTCACGCTCCTGAGCGTCCGCGCTCGCAATCCCGCGAGCAATGCGACTGCGGTGAAAGGCCAGCTCGCTTGCGGTCTGGTGAAACTGCCGGCTGGCGCGCCAATGTCCCAAACCGCCTCGGGTGAAAGCGTTGAAGTTTGCTCCCATTCGGCCGGTGATGGTGCAAAGGCGATTGTATTCGTCGACTGTGAACACTCCGCCGTGCACATCCGCAACGAGAAATTGACGAACGATTTGTCCTTCGCGTCGCAGTGCGAAAATGACGATGACAAGAATGATAGCGAAGGCCGGTACCATGATAAGTACGTAGGTAAGGAGGAATCCGGCTCCGCCAAAAATAACGATCGAGCCATTCCAGGTGCTATGTAGCGCAATGGCCATAGCGAAGCCGAGGATGGGCAGAATCAGTTTGACGAAGGTATTCTGCGTTTGCCGCGCGAGGCCCAGGCCGATTCCGGTGAGACTCGTAAAGAGCGGATGCGAAAATGGAGCGAGAGTGCCGCGTAGTATGAATACTCCGGTTAGCCCCGGGCCTTCTGAAAATGCGGCGCGGCCGTAGTATTGGATATTCTCCGTCATTGCGAACCCAAGTCCGACCATGGCAGCGTAAACGATCCCATCTACCACACCGTCGAATTCATCGCGCTTGGCAAAAAAGAAGATGAAAAGGATGATGGCCTTGGCGCTCTCCTCAACGATGGGAGCAGAAACAACGGCGCCGAAAGCTTCGCCAGTTGCCTGGCTCTCAGTCACCACGGCAACCATTACCGAGCTCGCCGTATTGAATAGAAAGGCGATGAAGACAGCTACGAGAGCGCCCCAAAAGAATGCCGTGGCTAGCATCCACAGCGGCTCTGATTCATAGCGATCGATCCAGAGTGCGAGTCCGACATAAACGGGAACCGGTAGGGTTGCAGCGACCATGCCGATTAATAACCCTACCGGCCCAGTCTCGAATCCAATCAGCAACAAGACGATCAGTCCCAGCAGCATAGCAATCAAGATCGCGATAACCGACAGCACTATCTTAAAGGCGCTGCGATGACCGGAAGGCTGCAGTGGCACCACTATTGGAGCATTGGGGTTTTGTGGATACATATACCGAAAGGTCTTCGTCTAGCGGGCGCAGGTTTGCGCTCGCCCACCATCGATCGAATAAGTCGCTCCAGTGATCCACGACGCCCGCGACGAGGCGAGGAAGAGGATTAGTTCAGCGACTTCATCCGCATTTCCCACACGTCCGAGCGGGTGAGTTTCTTTTGAGTGCTCCAGGAACGCCCCGTACTGTTCGTCAGTCATACCGCCCCGGCGATGAATTTCGGTGACAACAACGCCGGGATTGACTGCATTCACTCTCACGCCCTTAGCCGCCAACTCCAGTGCAGCGCAGCGCGTTAACTGGTCAACACCTGCTTTCGAGACACAGTAGGCGAGCACGCCGGGAAAAGCGCGCAACCCAGTTACGCTCGACACATTCACGATGTTGCCCCGCCTTTGAATCAGTGTGGGCGTGGCCTTTTGCATCAAAAGAAAAACCCCGCGCAGATTAATGTTGAGCATCGCGTCCCAGGCGGCCAGCGTGGTGTTCTCTATTGTGCCCGAGGAAATGTGTCCGGCTGCATTCACGACGACATCAATGCCTGAAAAATGTGAGACTGTCTGGGAAAAGATGCGATCTACATCGGCTTCGAGAGAAAGATCACCTGCTAGAGTCAGCGTCTTGCTCCCCGCAGCTTCAAGTTTTGAGGCCAGGCCGGCCAGAGCTTCACGGTTGCGACCGACAGCGGCCACGTCGGCGCCGGCGTCAGCAAACTTCAATGCCACGGCTTGACCGATACCGGAAGTGGCTCCTGTAACCAAAACCACCTTGTTCGCGAACTCTAATTCCATTAGCTCGGCCGCCCTTTTCTCCCAAAAATGAATTGCCTCAAGCGGGCGCATCATACATTGACACGGCGAGTCGAAAAAGCCGACTATCCTGCTGACTTACCGGAATACGTGTAGGTTTAGACTAACTCAGGTCAAATCAGACTTTCCCAGCGGCTGGCTTCTACCATGAGCAGTTCCAGCGATACAGCCAGGCGACGCGCCTCCCGTTCCCGAATGCCTTCGAGCGTGGGCTATATGTTCGCAGCGATTGTGGCGGCGTCGGTCTTATTCCTTGCCCTCTGGTGGATGCTCTTCACCGGCGGTGATGAGGCGCCCTGGATTACCGCCGGTCTGGCGGCGAGTCTGGTACTGGTCGTGGCCTTATCCGCAAGGGAGGTGGTAATGCGACGGGCCTGGACTCGGTATTTGCTCGAGCATGGCGGTACCGAACAACCAATCCGAAGTGCGTCGGGGCCCGGGGTCTTTCGTAAGAAGGCTTATTCGGCCACGGCCCACACCGCCGCGCTACGCTCGCTTCAGAGTCAATCAGCCGAGGCAGACGCCGGTTCTCGACCTGAAGTGCATCTGGATCTGTTCAATCTCTGCCAGGGTTTTATCTCCCGAGCCGACGAAGCATTGCGTTCTAACAGTCTCACGGCCGAGAAACGCAGTGTCTTTAGGGCGGGACAAGAGCGCGCCCGCATCATGGAGAAACATCATATGCTCACTTGGGCGCGAGAATCCTCAGTGGCGCTCACTCATGAGGCGCAACGACGCGCGCGCATGTCTGACAAGATCGAAACCGCTTATCGCGCTCTGGATTGTCTCGATGCTGCCTTGAAAGTCTATCCGGCCGAGACTGAACTGAACGCCTCAAAGTCTGCCATCTGGGAATTTATTGCGTCGGTAAAAGTCGCTCACTGGGTTGAACTCGCGGAACGTGCCGCTTTCAAGGGGCATTACCGGCGGGCCATCGATCGTTACAAAGACGCTCTGTTTTACCTGAACCGCGATACCTCGAACGACGAAATTCGCATTGCCGGAGCGGAACGAATTGGACGCGAAATCGAGACGCTACGGGCGCGGCTCAGATCCTCTCAGACGCCCCCTGACGACAAGTCTCCGGGTAGCGGCGCAGCAGAAAAAGACTCCATCAATTGATCTCACAAAAGTGTCCCAAGTGTCGTAGTTCTCGCATTCGGCGCGGTTATAAATCGACGCCTTGGTTATTTCGCTTGTTTGGCATCTATAACCTTTTGTGCGATCATTGCAACCTGCTTTTCAGAGGATTTGCAGTTCCGGGAACGGTCCACCGTCATCGGAAATCATCGCGCCGGACCAAGCCGCAATTCCGGGAGACCCGACGCGAAAATTGAACAGTCCGCGGAAAAATGCAGTTGAGAAGGCATCGTAAAGGGCGGACATCACATCTGTAAGAGGTCCGAGCAGGTCAACCGACTACCCACAGCTTTGGCAGTAAGTTCCTGAGGTTTTTTGCTATGAAAAGAATTCTATCGTTAGCCGTCATCTGTTTCAGTCTCGCCGTCGTTGCAATGGCTCAGGAGCAGAATCAGGGGTCTTTCCAGGGTCCGAACCAGATTGGCTCGGTTGACAATCAGGGGATCAGAAACTACTTGCTGGGTCCCGGAGACCTTATTGATGTGCGCGTGTTTGGCCAGCCCGATTTGAACGCGATCGCCGAAGTGGACAGCGAGGGAAACATTAGCTCGCTACCCTTTCTCGAGACGCCCATTCGCGCGCGCTGCCGCACAGAGAAAGACGTGCAAAAGGATATTGCTGCCGCCTACTCAAAGTACCTAAAGAACCCGCAGATTAGTGTCCGCATCACTGAGCGAAAGAGTCGGCCACCAGCAACTGTGTTCGGTGCCGTGCGCCAGGCTACGCGCGTGCAGATGCAGCGCAAAGTTCGTCTGAATGAATTGATGGCAGCTTCCGGAGGCTTCACGGAACGTGCGGCGGGAACGATTCAGATTCTCCACACCGAACCAGTGATGTGTCCCGAACCAGGTGAAGAGGCTGAAGCCGCCGCAATCGACGCGACGAAGATTCCCTTACAGATAGTGAAGATCGCGGAGTTGCGCGCCGGCAAGCCCGAGGCGAATCCGATGATTCGCCCTGGCGACTACATTCTGGTAACAGAGGCTGAGCCGGTCTACGTCACCGGCAGTGTTAATTCGCCGCAAGGTGTCTTCATGCGAGATCAGCTAACGCTGGGCCGAGCAATAGCAATGGTCGGAGGAGCTAAGAAAGAAGCCAAACTCAGCGACGTCCGCATCTATCGCCAGAAGCCCGGCTCGCCGGATCAGGAAATGATTCGAGTGGACTACACGGCGATCAAGAAAAACCAGAAGCCGGATATTTTGTTACAGGCCTACGACATTATTGAGATACCGGAAGCGGGCATGTTCTCGCCCGGCCGCATCGGGCAAACGCTGTTAGGAACGATAACGGGTGGACTCAGCAGCGCCATGCAATCAACCGGACAAATTATCCCGACAAGAATTCTTTATTAGCACAATCAACAGGATTAATGATGGCAACTAAACACACACGCGGACGTAACAAAAGACTGCTTACCTATCTTTGGGTCGCTGTCCTGGCGATTGTAACCATCGTCTTGATTTACAAAGAGCAAACAGCAGTGCTTTACATTCTTGCTACGCTCGGTGTTACCGCCATTCTCTTGATTGTAGCGTTTGCAGATCTTTCCAAGAGTACTGCCAGCGCCGGAGACTCCACTACCGCAAAATAACTCGATCTTTCCGCACTCAGATTCTTTGTAAAAACTACTTGCCAGATTACACGATTTCTAGCCAGTTTCCCGCGTTTTAAGCCAGTTCACATTATTGAAAGTTTAGACGGACTGTTGCATAATCCGCCTGCGTTCACCTCCCCGGTGGACGAAGTGCTGCGTGGGGTGAGGACACGTGGCCTTAGGGTGGGGGTTGTGGGAGGCCCCCACCCGCTTTTTTGTGCCCCCGGAATTTTTGGCGGAAAGCCAAACTGATTTCTTGACGGGCGATCGAACTAGAGTAGGATTCGACGACTAAAAACAAGGGAGAAGGCCAAGCACTACTAGACCAGTTGGCTGGGCCGCAAGATGCTACTTTCTGACAGGTCATGGCGCAAGTTCAAGCTCTGGCTGTTTAAGGGCGGAAGGGAAACAGAACCCCACCAGGGACCAGGCGGGTCACGTTCCAGACAACATCCCTGGTGGCAGGTGATGTGCTTAACCGGCGTTGACTACTTCTCGACTCTCGGTTACCAGCCCGGCATTGCTTTCCTCGCCGCAGGCGCGCTCTCCCCGATAGCTACTCTCGTCCTCGTTCTCCTCACCTTGTTTGGCGCCTTGCCAATCTACAATCGAGTGGCCGCCGAAAGTCCTCACGGCGAAGGTTCGATCTCGATGCTGGAACATCTCTTGTCGCGCTGGAAAGGCAAGTTGTTTGTTCTCGTTTTGCTGGGGTTCGTCGCCACCGATTTCATCATCACGATCACGCTTTCGGCCGCCGACGCCACGGCACACATAATTGAAAACCCGTTTACTCCAACTCTCTTCAGACACCCGGTTGGCGTGACGCTCGTCTTAATCATGTTTCTGGCGGCCATCTTCTTAAAAGGGTTTAAGGAGGCAATCGGATTAGCGGTAGTTCTGGTTACCGCCTATCTTGTTCTGAATGTCATTGTCATTGGTTTTGGGCTGTATGAACTGTTCACTCATCCGGTGCATTTTTCGCAATGGAAGGATGCGGTGCTGGCCTACCCTCAGGTGCACGGCAATGTATGGCTGGTCCTCTTGGTGTCACTGATAATTTTCCCGAAGTTGGCGCTGGGGTTGTCAGGGTTTGAAACCGGGGTTGCGGTTATGCCGTTGGTCAGGGGTGATACAGAACTAACGAAAGAACAGTTGGAAGAGATTCATTCAACGAGCACTGGAAGTCCTAAGCCTGACGCGGCGGCGCTCCTCGAAGGTCGAATAAGAAACACGCGCAAGCTGTTGCGGACTGCCGCGCTGATAATGAGCGTAATGTTAATCACCAGCAGCTTCGTTACGGCTGCACTCATCCCTGCCGAAAAGTTTGCTGAAGGAGGGGAGGCAAACGGCCGTGCGATCTCATATCTGGCACATGAATCATTTGGCGACATCTTTGGAACTATCTATGACTTGAGCACCATTTTCATCTTGTGGTTTGCCGGCGCCTCGGCAATGGCGGGTTTACTGAACATTGTGCCACGTTATCTGCCTCGATTTGGAATGGCCCCTGATTGGGCTCGTGCAACTCGTCCCCTCGTGCTCGTGTTCACCAGTATCGCAGTGGCAGTCACCATGATTTTCAAGGCTGACGTAGACGCCCAGGGAGGCGCTTACGCCACCGGCGTGTTGGTGCTAATGAGCTCAGCTGCCATCGCGGTCACACTGGCGATGTATCGCCGGGGTCGGCATTGGCATTCCTTCTTTGCCATTTCACTCGTGTTTGCTTACACCACCATTCAGAATATTCACGAACGACCTGAAGGTATCAAGATCGCGTCCTTCTTTATTCTGACTATCGTGTTGACGTCACTTATATCCCGCGTTTGGCGTAGTACCGAATTGCGGGTAGAGCGAGTGGAGCTTGACGATGCAGCACGCGACTTTGTCCGTGCTGCAGCGAGGGGCACAGTTCGAATCATTGCCAATCGTCGGGACCAGGGAGACGCAAGGGAGTACGAAACTAAAGAGTATGAAAAGCGCACTGACAACCACATTCCGCCCGGTGAGTCGGTTCTGTTTTTTGAAGTTACTCCCGGCGACGCGTCTGAATTCTCAGGGATCTTGAAGATATGCGGAGAAAGAGTTGACGGATTCCGAGTGCTGCGCGCGGTATCGCCAGCCGTTCCGAACGCCATTGCCGCCTTCTTGCTTCACTTGCGCGACGAAACCGGAAAACTGCCGCACGTTTACTTTGGTTGGAGCGAGGGGAATCCGCTGAGTTACCTTATGAAGTACATCGCATTCGGCGAGGGTGACACCGCGCCCGTGACACATGAAGTGCTGCGCCAGGCCGAGAAGGATCCCGAACGTCGGCCAATCGTTCACGTTGGTGGCTGAATGCAAAGACCTACAACTGTGGTTTGAGGAGAGTTGTGGTCCGGAAAAATTTTTTGGGATACATCATCGCCGTGATTGTTATCGCGGCCGCCACCATAGTTCTTCGGGTCTTCGGCGATCACATCAATCCCACCACTGTGGCTTTGGCCTTTTTGCTGATCGTAGTTTTTCTCGCTACGGCATGGGGCCCTAGGCCAGCTATTGTCGCCTCTTTATTGGGAGTTGCCTGTTTCAACTTTTTCTTCCTGCCACCACTTCATACCTTCACTATTGCCGACCCGGAAAATTGGATTGCACTCTTTGCCTTCCTGATAACGGCGATAACTGTGGGTCAGCTTTCGGCGCACGCGAAGCGGCGAGAGGAGGAAGCTAACACGGCGCGGAGAGAGTCTGAGGCCCTCTACAGCGAGCTGCAAGATACTTTCGAACAAGCGAGCCAAACAAAGGCCCTGAAGCAGAGTGAGCGGCTAAAATCTGCTTTGCTCGATGCGGTAACTCATGACCTGAGGACTCCCTTAGCTTCAATTAAAGCATCAGTAACTACGTTGCTGGACGATCAGTCTGCGTCTGCGGCTCATGACGCTGAAAGTCGATTAGACGAGGCGGAGCGGCAGGAAATGTTGGAGGTCATCGACGAGGAGTGTGACCGCCTGAACCGTTTTATTGGGGGGTTAATCGAGCTGGCGCGCATCGAAGCGGGAGAGATGCAGCTGCGACGGCGCTGGGGAGCAGTTGACGAAATCATCTCCACAGCACTGGCGCGTGCAGAACCGCTTACTCACGGTCGTAAAGTTACGCTCGACATCGAAGCCGAATTGCCTGTGGTGCGTTTGGACGAGCAGGCGGTCAGCGAGGTGGTATACACGCTCATTGAT
>JBAPXA010000145.1:0-9475 GCA_049283975.1 Pyrinomonadaceae bacterium
GGACACGGCGCCGAGCGTGATGACGGTTGACTGGCGCGAACTGCAACGGCGGGGAATCAGCGAACAGAACCTTCCCCCCGGCAGCGTAATCAGATTCAAACAACCGTCTTTCTGGGATGCATACAAGTGGTACGTCATCGGGCTCATGAGCGCGGTAATCGTTGAGGCGATTCTCATAGCGTGGCTGTTGTTTCTGCGCACACGCCGACGTCAGGCTGAAGAAGAAAGCCTGCGCCTGGGGCAGCTGGCCAAGGCTGAACATAAGCGCCTGAACGAGATAGTTTCAAACGTTCCGGGGATTGTTTGGGAGACTGTGATTGATCCCGCCACGAAACAGCTAAGGACCACCTTCGTCAGCGACTACGTTCGCAAAATGCTGGGCTATACAGCGGAAGAGTGGCTGGCAGCCCCGCCCGGTTTAGGGTTACGGATTATGCCCCAACCAGATCGCGAACGCGCAGAACGCGAGAGTGAAGCCGTTATCGCGAGCGGCGAAGAAGGAATTAGCCAGTTTCGCTGGCTTGCAAAAGACGGACATGCAGTTTGGACGGAAAGCTACCTCAATCCCATGAAGGAGGAAAGTGGGAACGTCATCGGATTGCGTGGTGTGACGCTCGATGTCACCGAGCGTAAAGCGGCCGAGGAAGGTTTGCGGAAGGCCGAAGAGAGAGATCGTGCGATATTGAATGCCATTCCCGATTTGATGTTCGTGCAAACGCGCGATGGAGTTTACCTCGACTATCACGCCAAGGATCCAAAAGATCTCCTCGTTCCATCTAAGGCATTTCTGGGTAAGAACATGCGCGATGTTT
Organism: Pyrinomonadaceae bacterium; assembly: GCA_049283975.1. Lineage (GTDB taxonomy): Bacteria > Acidobacteriota > Blastocatellia > Pyrinomonadales > Pyrinomonadaceae > PSRF01. The sequence continues at coordinate 813 of JBAPXA010000145.1, forward strand.
TACCGCCAGAGTTGGCCCAGCAAGTCGCGCGCTGCTTTGAAGACGCCGAAGAAATGGGAGAGCCGCAAATTCTGGAATACAAGCTCGGGATGAACGGTACCGAGCGGTGGTTTGAAGCGCGCATGGTGCGTAGTGGAGATAACATCGTAAGTGTAGTCCGCGACATCACACAACGCGTTCGCAGCGAAGCAGCAATCAAGAAAAGCGAAGCACAGTTGGCCGGCATAATCGGGTCGGCAATGGATGCAATCATTACCGTCGATGCGAGCCAGCGCATAATGCTTTTTAACGAAGCTGCCGAGAAGATGTTCGGTTGTTCGCAAGCCGAGGCAGTGGGAGCATTGCTTGATCGATTTATTCCTGAGCGTTTTCGCAAGGCGCACCGCGAGCGCCTCAGCGAATTCAGAAAGCGCAATGGGTCGGGCCGGCTGGTGGGAACACTCGGCGAATTGTATGGCGTAAGGAATTCAGGGGAAGAATTTCCGATGGAGGCGTCGATCTCGCGCATCGATCTCATCGAACAAGAGTTTTACACGATCATCCTCCGCGATATCACTGAGCGAAAAGCCGCTGAAGAGGCCGTGCGCGCCGAACGTGAGTTACTTGATGTCGTTGTTCATCACCTCCCGGCTTGCGTCTGCGTGATCCGCGGGAGCGATCTGCGCTTGCAAATCATTAACCCGGCGTATCAGGCCATCGCCCCCGGCAAAGAAATGATCGGCAAGACGCTGGACGAACTGTGGCCAGAAGCGGGCCAGAATTTTGCGGCCATCTGTCAACGCGTGCTTGAAACAGGTGAACCATATGAGGTCACAGATGAGTTGAACACCATCCGGCGAATGCCCAATGCTCCGCTGGAGTCGGCATATTTTAGCTGGTCGATGCATCGCGTACGACTGCCGGGCGGCGATGGCTGGGGTCTGTTGAATGCAGGCTGGGAAACCACCAAGCGTAAGCAGGCAGAGGATGGCTTGCGCGAAAGCGAGGAGCGATTCGGAAAAGCGTTTAGGGCAAACCCGCAGCCAATGTCTCTAACTAGGATGGCCGATGGTTGTTACATCGATGTCAATGAAAGTTTTCTGTCCGTGAGCGGATATGCGCGCGAAGAAGTCATTGGCCGAACATCGCTGGAACTCAACATTTGGGAAACTCCGGAACGCTGCGCCGACTTTATTCGGCAACTAATGGAACGCGGCGCGCTGGTCAATGTCGAAACAAAATTTCGAACTAAGGAGGGATCTTTCAGGCTGCTCCTGTCTTCAGCGGAGCGGCTGGATTTAGGTGGCGTCGAATGTCTGCTCGTTGCGTCGAGTGACATCACCGAACGTATGCTGGCGCAGCAGGCGCTGAAAGAGAGTGAAGCGCGTTTTCGCAATATGGCAGATACGGCGCCGGTGATGATTTGGGTTACCGGAGCCGACAAATTGTGTACTTACGTCAACCAGCAGTGGTGTGATCTTACGGGCCGCACAATGGAACAGGAGCTTGGCAACGGTTGGGCAGAAAGAATCCATCCGGACGACTACCCCCGGTGTATGGAAACCTATGTTAATGCTTTCGATCGCCGCGAACCTTTCCGCATGGAGTTCCGGGTTCGTGGGGCCGATGGTACGTTTCATTGGGTCATCTCCAGCGGAACACCTCGCTTCTCGCCGGCTGGAGAGTTCCTCGGGTATATCGGCTCGTGCATGGATATTACCGATCGCAAAGAGTCTGAAGAGTCTTTGCGGCTGGCCCACGAAGAAGTTAGCAGCTTGAAAAACCAACTTCAGGAAGAAAATATTTATTTAAAGGAAGAGATCAGACTGCAACAAAACTTTGGCGAGATCATCGGTGAGAGCGACGCACTCAAGTACGTTCTGTTCAAGATCGAGCAGGTTGCGCCCACCGATTCGACGGTATTGATCACGGGCGAGACTGGCACGGGCAAGGAGCTGGTAGCCGAAGCCATTCACAAGGCCAGCACCCGCGCGGATCGGCCCCTCATCAGAGTCAATTGTGCGGCGTTGGCAGCCAGCTTGATCGAGAGCGAATTGTTCGGACACGAAAAGGGTGCTTTCACCGGCGCCTTAACGAACAAGATCGGCCGCTTTGAACTGGCCAATGGCGCAACTATTTTCCTCGACGAGATCGGCGAGTTGCCGCCCGAATCACAGGGCAAATTGCTGCGGGTCATTCAGGAGGGTGAGTTTGAACGCCTGGGCAGTTCCCGCACCATTAAGGGCGATGTGAGAATCATAGCCGCCACCAATCGAAATCTGGATCTTGAAGTTAAGAAGGGATTGTTCCGCGAAGACCTGTGGTACCGGCTAAATGTTTTCCCGATTACTGTGCCACCTCTGCGGCAGCGCCGGGAAGACATACCTCTTTTGGTCGAGCATTTCGTTAGTAAGTCTGCTAAGAAATTAGGAAAGGTGATCACCTCGGTCTCGCCGGCGACGCTGAAGAGTCTACGCGATTATTCGTGGCGCGGAAACGTGAGGGAACTTGCCAACGTCATCGAACGCGCGGTTATTAATTCGCAGGGTTCGGTGCTCCGGATTGGCGAAAATTTTGGGCTGGAAACGATTGGAGAATTAACTCTGTCCACCAAGACGCTCGAAGAGATCGAACGCGACTACATCTTGCGCGTCCTCGAAGATCGCGCCTGGAGAATTGAGGGCCGACATGGAGCAGCACGACTGCTGGGTCTCAATCCAAGTACTTTGCGGACGCGTATGATAAAGCTCGGCATCCATAGGCAAAGTTTGTCTGCCTCTGCAACTACAGCCTCACGTGATGATAATCGGCCCCTTCTCGCCGGGAGACGGTTTGACTCGGATCATGATCGCAACCCGTGATATCTCGCGGATTCTGCTTAATACAACGATCTCAAATCTCAATTTAGATTGCCGCGGCTAATCGCGGGTGATCGATATCCCCTTTCGCCTGCGAGTCTTGCGCAGGCTTGAGACCGCTGCCGCTGGACAGGCATGCGCTTTGCACCCTAGCAAAGTCCAATTAAAAGGACAGGGTAGGGTTGCTCGGATTGCAGGCTCACATTGTCTCTTCAAAAGGATCTGAACCGCAGCCATGAAAACCGATCTAAGCAAAAGCGAAATTATTAGTGCCACCAGGATTACGGTTCGTCCCGCAAATCGCAAGGAATTGTACCTGACGATTTCTTCCCTCATTGATCTGATCCGGCGGGAACAGGGATGCCGCAGTTACAGGTTCTACAGCGAAACGGAGGATCAGAACTCATTCCTGCTGATCGGAGAATGGGAAACGCAAGCTGCCTGGGGCGGGCACCTGAACTCAGACCACTTTGCCATTCTGCATGGATCCCTGGAACTCCTGCATGACGAATCCAATGTCGATTTCAAACTAATGGCGCACGTACACGGAATCGAAGCTTTAACCCGAGCGAGATGCGAACTTCATGAGGCATCAATTATCCTTCGGCCCTAGAAAAGAAATTGCCCCTATGACTTATGATCTTGTAGGGAATCGTAACAATTCCCGTTACCTAAGCAGGGCGACCGATTCGGCTAACTATTGCCGACCGCAGCCAGACGTCAAACTTCAGGCCCTCGCTGATTCGCACCCTTCCGGTGCGGCGGTGTTGAATGATTCTGGAACCATCCTTTATCTGAATCGGGCCTGGCATGAACTCTCGGCGCAAAGAGGTTTTCCCTTTGACCCTTATGGCGTTGGACGCAATTACCTGGAGATAAGCCGGCACGCTTCCGACTCACTAACTGGTGAATCTGCTGAACTCGCGGAGGGCGTCGAACAGGTGCTCAGGGGCCGAGCTTCTGAGTTTCAAAAAGACTATCTCAGTATTGGACCGATTGACGAGCGATGGATCCGAATTCACGCCGGGCATTTGGATTCGCACCACACAGACTACGTCATGGTGACTCGGGAAGACATTACCGAAAGCAAGCCCAGCAACCAGGCCCGCACAAAAGAGGCTCTGCGCTTGCAGCTGTTGCAGAATGTAACCCATATTTTCCCCTGGGAGGCTGCCTTTCCCAGTGGTTCATTCACGTTTGTCGGCGGGCAGGCGGTGAGTTTGCTGGGCTACCCCATTGAGGATTGGTACCAACCAGGTTTCTGGCCCGCACATCTGCACCCCCAGGATCGCAAACGCGCGCTGGTCAGGTGGGTTGAATATTCAAGTACCCGGAACACTTACGAACTGGAATTCCGGATGATCGCCAAAGACAATCGGGTGGTCTGGTTGCATAACGTTGTCAGCGTAATTCGCGAAAACGGCCAGCCGCGAACGCTCCTCGGATTTTCTATAGATGTCACCGAAAGCAAAGAATTCAAAGCCACGCTAAAGGATTTGAGCAGCCGCTTAATCAATGCTCAGGAAGAAGAAAGGCGGCGTGTCGCGCGAGAGCTGCACGATGATCTGAATCAACGAATGGCTATTTTGTCGATCGAGCTTGAGCAGCTGGGAAAAACAAAAAAGCCCGCAAATCTGAAGCGTCGTCTGCAGAGCTTGAAGACCAAGGCTCAGCAAATTTCGGCGGATATTCACCAGCTTTCCTACAGGCTGCATCCATCCAAGCTCGACCACCTCGGATTGGCCGCAGCGGTCAAAGGCCTTTGTCAGGAACTGTCTTCCGGTGGCAGCCTTCAGGTTGAATTTGAGCAGAATGGCTTTCCGGCCAATCCGCCTGAGGAAGTGACACTTTGTATCTACCGGATCGCGCAGGAAGCTTTACGGAATTGCGTCAAACACAGCGGCGCCTCGTCCGCTCTGGTTTTGCTTCAGAATACTGGCGGCGAAATACGCTTGACCGTCGAAGATGCGGGTCGCGGCTTTATGGTGAATTCAGCAACGATGAAAAAGGGTCTCGGCTTTACCAGCATGCAAGACCGGTTGCGAATTGTCGGTGGGAAGATGCAAATACACGCCAAACCAAAATTAGGCACACACATTGAAGTGTCGGTTCCCCTCGCTGTCGAAAGTGAGGATCTCTAGCACCCGACAAAGTCGCTGGATCGAGGCTTAGTTCGAGCCGGATCTTAAGCGAAGACCGGTCATCAAACCCTTGAGAAGATTGGAGCGTTATGTTAGGCACCCGTGTTATTTTGGCCGACGATCATACATTGATGTTGGATGCTCTCAGCCATTTACTGAAACCTGAATTTGAAGTGGTGGGAACTTTCGCCGATGGTCGAGCACTGGTTGAGGGAGCGCCGGCGCTTAAACCAGATGTGATAGTACTCGATATTGCGATGCCGATTATGAACGGGCTGAATGCCGGCCAGCGTCTCAAACGCTCGATGCCGGCAGTAAAACTGATCTATTTGACAATGAACCACGACCCGGACATGACTGCCGAAGCGTTCCGCATTGGAGCCAATGGTTATCTGCTAAAAAACTCGGCGGCGTCGGAATTGATCCATGCCATCCGAAAGGTTGTGCGCGGCAACTCCTACGTCACACCGCTGCTCACTGAAGATTTGATTGGCTCTCCCAGCCGCCATTTCAAAAACCTGAAAAGTACCAATTACCTGACTCTCCGTCAGAAAGAGGTGCTTCAGTTGCTGGCTGAAGGCCGTTCAATGAAAGAGGCCGCCTTCATCCTTAAAGTTTCTCCGCGAACAGTGGCCTTTCATAAGTACACGATGATGGACCACCTGCACATCAAGACCAGCGCCGAACTGATACAGTACGCAATGACTAGTCAGATGGTCGCGGCCTGAGATTTTGGGGGAAACGTCAAGGCACGCTAATCCTACGCCGGAAGTGATTCCCTTAGCTTTGCCTGTCAGTTTTGCCAGTATCCACCCGCCGCGAATCCTTCTTAATATCAACAGGTGCATTACTCCTGTCAGATTCAAGACGGTCTAAACGAGAATGTGACAGGTAATGATCTCGTGAAGAGGGACGCAGTCGTGAACCGTGCTCGAATTCTCTTGGCAGACGATCATGACGATATGCGCGAAAGGGTTAAACGGCACTTGGAGCATGATTTCGAAGTGCTCCGTTCGGTTGAAAATGGATTAGAGCTGTTGGAAGCAGCCGAGAAACTTCAGCCCGATGTTTGTCTATTGGACATCTCAATGCCGATTCTCGATGGGATCGAAACCGCAACGCGACTAAGGGAAAGCGGCTCCGCGGCGCAGATTGTTTTCCTCACGATCCATGAAGATCCTGACTTTGTACAGGCCGCCCTTAAGACCGGCGCATTAGGTTATGTGGTCAAACGGCGAATGGTGTCAGATCTGCGACTGGCAATCCATGCAGCCTTAGCCGGACGCATCTTCATTTCCTCATCGATACCGTTTACCCCAAAGCCAGATCCGAATACAGACGCCCTCTGATTATGCTTCACAAGCGTACCTAAGCGCTTCTACTGTCCCTTCATTTTCAACAGCAACGGCGCTGGAGTATTTGGCGCCACCTGTTATTTCTGACAGTTCAACGCGTGTCAGCGCAACATCAGGATTGTCAAATTCCCAGAGGTGGTACGAAGCGGGTGCTGCGTAAGTATGCAGCGGCGCGTCTTCCCCAACCCGCTATGAGGAAACGGCGATCATCCTGGAGGTCTTGATTGAACAACGGACAGAAGCGCAAACGATCGGTTTTTACAGACGCGTCGAGTTTGGTCTTGGGGAGCCTGGCGGCATCACTCACGTTGTCGTCACTCGGATGCAGCCTCATTATTCTGCTGCTGACTGTCACCGTCGGACGTGTACAAGCACAAGAACCTGAACTGAGTAAGACTCAGGCCATGCCTCAATTTCGAGTTGAGCGCACCATCATCGCCAACGGTGGTGAGCTGCTAACGATTTTGGCGAGGCCGGTCGATCCGCCAGCTACTGCCGCATTACAAACGGAAATACAGAACGAAGAAATCCCTCTTCTCAGCGTCCTTCGCGACACGCTGGGAGATACTCGCCGGGAAAATGATGTATTTCGCCAACTCTGGGTGCACACTTACGCCCGTCCGAGATTGGTCCAAAAAGCGGCGGCCCTGGTCCCGTTTCTTTACAAGGGTCTGCGACTTGAACGGCAAGTACCGTTAACCAGTCCTCCGCCAGCTATTATTGATTTATCTGACACGCACAGCTCGGTGTGGCGCCGCTTGTTTGGCTCAGGCATGGCCAGCGTGTTTATCGATCAGCATTTGCTTAAGTCTTCCGTCCATAGCTATCAGCGGAATTTTGCAGCGTACCGAAGATCGAATCTGATGCGAGCACTCACAATTCTGTCTCTCTACGGAAATCAGCGGAAAGATGATTCCCCATTTAGTGCAGAAGAATTGATCCAGTTGCAGGCGCAACTCAGCCTGACGGAGAAGACATTTGGCGGGATTGTCGACAAAACTCGTTTATTGAGTTTTCAAGAAAAGCAAAGTGCTTCATTAAACGACACTCGAGGTCACAACTGGGAGCTGCTGAGGCAGCAAGCCGAGGCTTCCGGCTTGTATATTGAACCATTGCGACTTTCAGAAACCACGATCACTCACGCGCTGCTTTGGTTTCCAGACGACGACCGTGCAAGCATCGAATCAGCCAACCACCGGGAGTTTCAGGGCAGGTTTCTGAATATTAAGAATCCATGGGGCGATGAACGGCTGCGGCGCTGGCAAGGTTATTCTGAAACAAAATATTTTGATCCCGAGAACCGAGTACTTCCCAGTTTCGCGCGAAATAGTCGCGGAGTGAAGATGATCCCGCTTGCGCTTTACGGACTCGACTTCGAAAAGATCCCAATACTGCTGATTGATTTTCGCGACGCAGGAAATCCAAAAAGGCGTGAACTCTCAGGCAGGCTGATCAATGACATAACATCCGATGTGCTTTCCATCTCGCGTTATGGAAACGTTTACTACTTTCTGGCGCGCTCAGCCTTTGATTTTGTAACCAGACGCCGGGGCATAGACATAAGTCAGTCGTCGAGGGTGCTCAGCATCGCCGAGCTAAAGCTGGTGCTGTCTTTCGGTCCGAATATTAGTAAAGCACTGCGTGGGCAACTCGATGAGGGGCTCCAGCGCTTGTCCGTCAATCCGCTTGAGAATGGCAATCTGGCTGAAAAGAAGCTGGAGCTGGCCCAGTACAGAGCACTGCTGGCGTATTCACATCGCCGTAACGGCTTGCCGGCAAAACTCGAGCGAGAACGCAGTGCGGAAGCGACGGCCCTGGTTCATCGAGGGCTTGATGCGAAGCTGCTGCGACTTGCAAACATAGTGACTCTCGGCCATTACACTCATCGCGAAAAGATGACCCCCGAGTTGGTGCAACAATTGGACAATAAGCGCCAACTTGCCTATCACATCCGTTACCTACGCGAGGTAGCTAATTCTTCGCCGCGCATTGAAGTTGCCTGGGAAATGGAAAAGGTCCTGCCTTCGCTTCGATTTATTGCTGAGAATGGATCAGCCAGAGACAACGAGGCGGTAAAAGTGGTAGGAGCAATCTTCAGTAGAACGGAAGACTTTTTCGCCAAGGCTTTGTGCCTTTCTGCTCTGAATAAAATTGGAAACAAGCTGGCGATTAAAGAGATGGTGCGAATCTACAACGACAATGCCGTCGCTACAGAGTGGCGAAACGCGTGCGCTGTTTATTTGGGAATCGCACCGGGCCAGCCATCGAAGGTGGGACTGAAGGCAGAGTCCCAAGTAGATCTCCCAGGGCTGCCGTAGACCCAACTAGAC
>JBAPXA010000146.1:0-5560 GCA_049283975.1 Pyrinomonadaceae bacterium
TCTTCTGGCTTGCCATCGCCCGTCCAGGAGCCAATTACATCCTTCTGGCTATCTGCCAGCGGGCCAACGACTGCAATTGCCTTCAGATTCTTGCTCAGCGGCAGCACATGCCCTTCATTCTTCAGCAGCACCAATGACCGAGCCGCACTTTCGCGTGCGGCTGCGAGATGTTCCGGAGTAAGAATAGAAGTGCGCTCTCGCGCTTCGTCGGCGTAAGGCTTTTCAAAGAGTCCCAATCGGAGCTTGATGCGCAGAACGCGTCGCACTGCCTCATCAATTGTCGCCAGGGCAAGCTTGCGCTCCTTGAGCAGATCAGCCGCGTGCTTGTTATAAAGCCGGCTCACCATCTCCATGTCGACGCCTGCATTCATTCCCGCTGTAACTGCTTCTTGCTCGTTGACAGCCAGTCCGTGATTGATGAGTTCTTTGACGGATTCGTAATCGCTGACGACGATGCCGTCGAATTTCCATTCTTGTCTCAATACCTGAGTCAGCGTGAACGGATTGGCGGAAGTCGGTACGCCGTTCAAATCGTTGAAGGCACTCATGAAGGTCCCGACGCCGGCATCGAGCGCGGCCTTGAACGGAGGAAAGTAAACCTCACGCAGGGTTCTTTCCGAGAGTTCTGTCGTGTTGTAATCGCGTCCGCCTTCAGCAGCGCCATAGGCCACCCAGTGCTTGGCGCAAGCAACCACCTTGTCGGGCGCGCTGTAGTCGTTACCTTGAAATCCCGAAACCCGAGCGCGGGCCATTACCGAACCCAGGAAGGGATCCTCGCCGGAACCCTCGGCAATTCTTCCCCAACGAGGGTCACGCGCGATGTCTACCATGGGAGCAAATGTCCAATGAACTCCAGCTGCTCGCGCCTCCTTTGCTGCAATGGCTGCATTGCGCTCGACTGCCACTGGATCCCACGTGGCCGCTTCGCCGAGAGGAATCTGAAAGATTGTGCGATAGCCGTGGATCACGTCGAAACCGAAGAGTAGGGGAATCTTCAAACGCGAGCCTTCAAGCGCAATCCGCTGCAGCTCATTTGTGTTGCGGGCTCCGCGTACGTTCAAGGTTGAGCCAAGCAAACCGCTACGCGCGAGCCCCGGCTGTTCATCTTTGTAGCGCCCGTCTGCGTGTCCATCGAGTTGTTGAAGTTGTCCCAGCTTTTCCGCGAGGGTCATCCGGGCAAGCAGTGCCTCAATGCGTTTCTCGATGTCGGCTGTAGCACGGCTGGGCGCTGGCGCGACACTGCCTATCTGGGTAAAACCGAGAATGAGCGAGACTAGGAGCGGGTATAAACAAGGACGAAGGGACCAGCGAGCGTGATGTCGCATAAGCAGCAGATCTCGTGCTGAAAAGAAAGGCGCGAACGGATGAGTCATTGCCTCGGCCGTTCGCGCGCAGTTGAAGGCAGTTAGAAACTAAACCGCGCTTGCAGTTCAATGACACGGCCTGCGAGACCGAAAGGTGCGCGGCCAAATCTTTCAACGAAGTCGACGTTCACCTGATCAGTTACGGGCTGGAACGGCGGCAGATTAAGCAGGTTGAAGGCGTTGAAAAGATTCGCCCGGAGGTCGAGTTTCGCCTCTTCGCCCAGGAATGGCAGCCGCGTTTGTTTGACGATCGAGAGGTCAATTGAGCGGTAATTCGGTCCGCGGAACGCGTTACGGCCGATACCTGCGCTCCCACGTGTGGAGAAGTCGAAGACGTTCACTCCACCGGGGCGCCCATCGGGTAAGCGCACGTTGGCAGCCGGGAAGATGCCGTTGATGAAATCCTGGTTCGAGGGGTTTTGAATGACACCGCCGAAGTACCGCGTCGGCCGATCGGGGCGGAAGCCGTCGCCGTTGAGGTCGGTGGCCTCATCTCCGAATACCAAAGGTGTAAAGGGAAAGCCGGAGTGATAACTGAAGATCCCGTTCAACTCCCAGCCGCCGAGAAGTGTGCCGAGCAGGCTTTTCCCGTCCTTGAAAAATGGCAAACGGTAAAGACCGGAGATAACGACATTGTGTCTAATGTCAAAATCGGAAGGTCCGCGCTCCAATGCCTGGTTGCTGGGTTCGGTCTGTTGGGCGCCGCGGCCGAAAGAGCTGGTGTCGATGCTCTTGCTGAAACGATAGTTTCCTTGGAGGGTGAAGTTACGTGCGTAGTCGCGCCTCACACTCACGAGCAGAGCGTTGTAATTGGAATTGACATCCGGCAGGGGGAAGAAGATGCGGTTGAAATTCGGATTCCCACGAAGTTGCGGTGTGACCGGGTTGCCGTTGACGTCGCGCGTCTGCACGCGGTCGCGGTTGTTATCGAACGTGTCGCCAGGAAAGTAGCGATTGAGGTCAATAGTGCGAATGAGCTTGCGACCCGCACTTCCCTGATAGCCGACAGAAGCTACCGTTTTTCTCGTCAATTGCATTTGCAGTTCGAGCGAGTAGCTATAGACGTAGGCGTTCGGTAGGCTCTTGGGCGCTCCATTCACATCAACCGGAATGTCGCGGCGGATAAACCCGCCCGGCAGAGTCGCGGGAAACGGATCAAGCAGTCCTCCCGTGAGAGGGTCAATGCCACGCTGCAGGTTCGGGTTCGTTGGGTACAGGAATGGATTATTGCCAAGCGCGAACGAGTAGAGAATCGGACCGGGGTCGGCAGCGTTATTCATCCCCGAACAGCAAAGACCGGCTTGGGCGAAGAATGGTGGATTGCTTCGCGCATTGGCGAGCTGATTTTGGAAAATGCGGTCGTAAGAGATCCCGAAGCCGCCGCGAATCACGGCGTTTCCTTCACTTAAGAACCTGCCAAACTTCTTGCTGTTCGGCGAATAAGCAAAACCGAAACGGGGCGCGAAGTTGTTGCGGTCAGGATCGTGGAGACGCTCGACCGGAACAAGGCGTCCATCAACAATTCCGTTGGGACCGAACTCGTAGTTGGTCAAGCGTCCCTCTTTCTCGGTGAGCGGTGTTTGATATTCATAGCGCAAACCAAGGTTGAGCGTGAGGTTCGGGCGCAGCTTGTAGTCATCCTGAATGAAGAAGCCGTAGGTGTTCGAGCGGAAGTAGCGTTGACCGTTTGCGGCGCCACCCGTCCGCGGGTCAATCGCAATATTTTGGAAGAAAACGGAATCATTGGCGAAATCGAGGAGGCTCTTGAACACGAATTCGGGACGCGCTTCCGAGACTTCATTGTTGTTGTTTTGCTCCCGTCGCATTTCGCCGCCAATCTTCATGGCATGATTGCCACGCAGGAAGGTAACTGTGTCACGCACTTCGTATGTGTTCTGCGTGCGGTTGTTTGGTGTGCCGCGATTGATGCCGAAGCTGGGTGGGCCACCGAAGGTGAAAGCAGCACCGAACCCCTGAACCTGCAAACGTGGAATGGAGAGGTCGCCACCGCCCAGGGCATCGAGTTCATTGGCGTTGAAGCGAGTGAAGTTGAAGCGTGCTTCATTAAGCATGTTGGCTGAAATGGTACGGATGTAGTTAAGCGTGGCAGCCGAACTAAAAGGCTGAAACGTGAGGTCCTCAAACGGGCGGCCGCTTCCGGAGCCTGAGAAATTGTCGAGTTTAGTGAAGTACGTGCTAACGGCGAATTGATCTTTCGTGCCGCGGTTGAAATCAATACGCGTGTTGTACTGATTGCCGCGCGTGCTGTCGGGAACGACGACGCTGGCGAGCGTGACATCGGGAATGCCGTCAAAGTTGTTCGGGTCAACGTTTTGACCAAGCGGCGTGTTTATAGAGCCGATGTCGAAGCTTAAGCCCGCCTGACCGTTTACAGCCACGTTGGGTCCATTGGGGCCACCGCTCGGCAAGCCGGTCGCAATAACGCGCGGCACTGTCCCCTGCGTTGCAAACAGGCGGGCGGCAAAACTGCCGGGACGAACGCGTTGCACATAGTCACGAAACTCTGGAGTCTCGATGAAGATGTTATCAACTCTTGAGTTGCTGCGCCGCAAAGCTTCGGTGGAGAAGAAAAAGAAGAGTCGGTTCTTGCCGCTGAAGTAAGCAGGGCCGCCTTCGCCGAAGCGTGGCAGATAAACGGGTCCGCCGATGCTGCCTGCAAATTTTCGTTCGTACTGGTTCACAATGTCCGGGCAGCGGCTGGCGAATACCTTCACGCCTCGTTGACAGGTCAAAAGCGCGGGGGTTGATGCTGAGCCGGTAGTGGGACCGAAATACTTATTGAAAGAATTGAGCTTCGGGGAACTGTAATTGATGACGGCGCTACCGTGAAACTCATTTGTGCCATTTTGAGAAACGACCTTAATTTGTGCGCCTGTGTTCCGTCCGTCCTCAGCAGAGTAAGTGCTGGAGACGATGGAGACTTCTTTGACTGACTCCTGGTTTGGCGTAACGACTGCCGCGCCGCCGAGGCCGAGGCTGTTCACGCTGACGCCATCGATCTGATAACTGTTGCTTGAGACGCGTTGCCCATTGGCGGTGATTTGCGTTTGATTCTCAGTCTGAAACACGCCGCTGTTTGAGCCGCCGCCCAGTTGCTCTGTCCCCGGTATGTACTGCGCTGAGTTACCCGCGCCGCCGCGCGCCGTGTCGCCGAAGACGCCCGGAGCAGTGCGTGCCAGTTCATAAGGATTGCGCCCCACCTGAGGCAGCTGCCGAACTTCTTCTGCAGTAATTAACCCGCGGATGTTGGCCGTTTCAGTGTCGAGCGCAGCCGCTCCAGAATCCGTGATCGTAACCGTTTCAGAGACTTCGCCGGCTGTGAGTGCGAGGTCAATGCCCTGAACATCTTCTCCCGCAACGATGACGTTTTCCAAAAGTTGCTTCTTGAAGCCGGATTTCTCGGCGCTAAGGTTGTAACTGCCGGGCGCGAGCTGCGAGAAGCGATAAAAGCCTTCCTCGTTGGCGGTGGTTGTCTGTGCTTTGCTCGTCTCTTTATTAGTTAAGGTAATAGCCGCGCCCGGAACTCTTCCACCAGCGGTGTCAGTAACGGTGCCCTGAATGCCGGCTTTGAATTGCGCGTTGGCCGAGCCGACCGCAAACAATAGGAAAAGACCGCATAGCAAAACGCGTAAAAAGCCAAACGTCGTTCGATTCATAGAAGCCTCCTGAGCCCGGGTGCCCGTGCGTTCGACCCGCTCGGGCAGAAAGATTGCTTAACTCTCAAACTCTTCGGAATTGGCGCCGCTGGGGAACCAACATGCCGACGGAAAATTGTCCAGAGAACCAACTCTTAGCTTTGGGGGAGCGAGTTCAATACGCGGCCCGCGCAGTTTGCGTTGAGGGGGAGGTTTTGTATGTGTGCTAGCACACATACAGTGCTGGTTTAATACACCTTAAAAACCAAAACTTCAATATATTTCCCAGAGAGACTCTGTTAAGCTGAGCGCCCGATCGGACAAGTTAGCTCGATGCATTCCCGCAACGGGGGAACCCGTTGCTGCCTTCCCCCCTGGCGGTTGATCGCTCTTAGTCGTAGCAGACGATCACGATCAGCTCGCCGGCTTTTAAGAGTAGGTTGCAGCCCAGCGTTTTTGTTGTCCTAAATTGAACTGTAAAGGAAGGGGAAAAGCTCAATGCCACATCGAACTTTAACGGTTTGTCTTGTTCTCTTGGCG
>JBAPXA010000147.1:0-11643 GCA_049283975.1 Pyrinomonadaceae bacterium
GTTGTAAGTTTGAACCGGGCTGGGGCTCGGCGGGCTGACAACATGAACCATCTCCAGATTCGAGTCAGCTTTGAGCAACTGTTTCACGCGCTCCGGATCCTGAATGCCCGGCATCTGCACCAGAATCTGATGAGAATTCTGCGCTCCGTGGCGTTGCACTAACGGCTCCACCACACCGACGCCTTCCAGGCGGCTGAGAATGATCTTATGAGCTTGCTCAGTTGCCTGCTCGGCAAGCGCGCGTTGCGCGGAAGGGGTCAAGGACCAGGTGATAGTGCCACCACTCTTAGCCACTGACCATTCAGACAGATCAACTTTCTTCTTTACTGCTTCTTCGACTGCGTCGAGCTGTGATCCGTCGTTCGCTTCCAGCACGACGCGGTAGTCGCCCGCAGTTTCCGCGCGCACTTCCTTTGCGGGAAAGCCACCATCCTTTGCCGCGTTCTGTACCGCCAGGGCGTTACCTTCAGTCAGGTTCTTCAAAAAGTCGTCGGTCTTCACCTTCATCACCAAGTGTGAGCCACCCTTTAGATCGAGGCCGAGGTGAATGTTATTGGCGACTGTGGTTTTGATTCCGGACCAGGAGAAATCACTCAGCGTCGGTTTGCGGCGTGGGCCGATAACCAGATACAGGCTGACGAGGGTAACGACGGCGATAATGAGTATTCGTTGCAGCAGATTCTGTTTCTTCATGGCAAGAACGGTAGTGGCCGGAATGATCGGTTACTTCTTTTCCTCTTCATCGACGCCCGCCACAGCGGAACGAGCAATTTCCAAGATCGACTTCTCAGCGCTTCTGATCAAAAAGCTGGTGTCCTTAACCGACGTAATAGTGCCGATCACACCGCCCGTGGTAACGATCCGGTCCCCGGCCTTCAGCTGCGCAATCGTCTCTTGTAATTCGCGTTGTCGTTTTTGTTGCGGACGAATCAATAATACATAAAAGACGCCAATGATCAGCACCATTGGGAGCAGACCACTGAGCGCTCCAAAGCCGCCCTGAAACAACATTAGAAAATTTGTCATCTGGTGTTTTATTCGTGAGTGAACAACTGAATCTTCAATCGTTCAGACCGCATTGAGCCTGACTCCAAGCGCGGCTTGTGTTATTCCCCATTCGCGCTTAGACGCTCTGTGAACTCTCGTCGAAATTTAGGGAAGTCGCCAGACCGGATAGATTGCCTTACGTGTCGCAGAGTGTCAAGGAAGAAGGCCAAATTGTGATGCGTGATCAAGATGCCCGCGAGCATTTCACCGGCGGTGTAAAGATGACGCAAATAGGCGCGTGAATGCCGGCGGCAGACGGAACAGGTACAAGCCTCGTCCAAGGGCCGGGTGTCGGTCGACCATTGCGCATTTTTTACATTTACTTTCCCCCGTGAAGTGAACGCCTGGCCGGTCCGGCCATTGCGCGTCGGCAGCACACAATCGAACATGTCTACCCCGCGCGCGACTGCGTCAATTAGATCCTCAGGCGTGCCGACACCCATCAGATAGCGCGGCTGCTCAGCTGGCATCAGCGGGACAATCCCATCGATGATATCCCACATCACTGATTTTTCTTCGCCGACGCTCAATCCGCCGATTGCGTAACCATCAAAACCAATCTCGCGAGTGCGGTCGAGACTCTCCCGCCGCAGTTCGTGATGCGAAGCCCCTTGAACGATTCCAAACAGGGCCTGGGCGCCGCTCACTGCGGTTTCGTCCTCGCGGCGGCCGAGGTCTCTTCCCTGTTGTTGTAGCTCATCGAACTTTTCCCGCGAGCGTTTCGCCCATCGCGCCGTTAACTCCATGCTCTGACGTGCTTCAGTGACAGGAGCCTGACCGGGAGCACATTCATCAAACACCATCACAATGTCTGACCCTAACGCCGCCTGAACTTTCATTGATACTTCAGGCGAGAGAAATCGCAGGCTGCCGTCAACATGTGAACGAAACTCTGTCCCGGCTTCGTTGATGCGTCGCAGCTTTCCCAGACTCCAAACCTGAAACCCGCCTGAGTCAGTAAGCAGGGCGCGCTCCCAACCAATAAAGCGATGTAACCCGCCGCACGCCTGAATCGTCTCTATGCCAGGCCGCAACCAAAGATGGTAGGTGTTGCTGAGGATGATGCGCGTGTCAAGGTCGTGGCCTTCGAGGGCTTCGAACCGCGTTCCTTTGACTGTGCCCGCGGTACCGACAGGCATGAAGACTGGCGTTTCAATTACACCACGACGAGTTTTGATAGTTCCGGCTCGCGACTCGTCACTAGTCGCTTCAACTTCAAAACTGATCGGAGGTTTCATTTAGGAGAGCTACCGCTTCCCTCGCTTCTTGTGTCGTTCGACAATCCTGAGGGGAGTGGCAAAGAAATCAAATTCCTCACGCAGCCGATTTTGCAGATGGCGTTCATACGAAAAATGCAGCCCCGGCTTACCGCCGGCAGTGAAAACAACGAACGTTGGCGGTCGCACTGCAATCTGCGTCAAGTACTGCACATGGAGACGAGAAACTCCGCCACGAACCGGAGCGGGCGTCGCACCTCCTCGCGGCTGGGCAATCGCGCGTTCAAAGAAGGCATTTAACTGCGACGTCGATACCCTGCGGTTGCGAGCTTCATTGGCGCGAACCGTCAGGGGCAGAATCTTATCCACTCGTTGTCCCTTGAGCGCGGAAATCGTCACAACCGGAGCCCATTCAAGGAACTTCATTTTCTCTCTTACGCGGCGTTCGAACTCAAGCGCCGTATTCGTCTCCTTATCCGCAATCGCGTCCCACTTGTTAACGCCAATAATGATCGAACACCCTGCATCTAGAGCATAGCCGGCGATGTTTGCGTCAAGTGCGGTGGGCCCTTCCTCGGCATCGATCATCACGACGGCAACGTCAGCCCGCTCGAGGCTCTTGCGCGCCATCACTACCGAGAGCTTCTCCGCCATCTCGTTCGTCTTCCCTTTCCGACGAATCCCAGCAGTGTCGATGATGCGAAAAGTTTGTTCGGGAGTTTCCAGGACCGTGTCAATCGCATCCCGAGTTGTGCCTGCTAAGGGCGATACGATCACGCGCTCGCGACCGAGCAGCGAGTTGAGCAACGAGGATTTGCCAACATTGGGCCGACCAACGATTGCTAAGCGCAGCTCTCGCGGTTTGGTCCACGATTCTGCCAACTCCGCAGTGCTATCGCTACCGGCCTCTCCGTCAGCTGCGAGATGTTCAGTAAGCGAATCCAATAACTCGCCAATGCCCATTCCCTGCTCAGCGGAGATAGGAAAAACCTCATCAAAGCCGAACCGATAAAAATCATTAGCCGTGGCTTCCAGATTGCGGGCATCAACTTTGTTCGCCGCTACTAACACCGGCTTCCCTGTGTGCCGCAGCCGCTTAGCCAGGTCCTCGTCTAAAGGAGTAACCCCGCTGCGCGCATCGACCACCCAGACAAGGACGCGGGCCTCTTCAATTGCGACTCCCGCTTGTCTCAAGATGTTCGCGGGAATTACGGCTTCATCATCGGGAACAATTCCTCCTGTATCGACGATAGAAAAAGTCCTGCCGCCCCAATCGACTTCGCCATAGATGCGATCGCGAGTAATGCCCGGTTCGTCACCCACAATCGCGGTCCGCCTCCCGATGAGGCGATTAAAGATGGTGGATTTGCCGACATTGGGGCGCCCCACTATTGCCACCAGGGGCAAAGCGCGACTATCGGTGCGATGTATGGCTGGCTTCGTTTCACTCATGTTGAATTGGCCCGTCGCTATAGTACGGGCCCGGCGACCGCAGTCCCTGTACTGTACCGACTAGTTACCGTGAGACCAAGGCCACTCGACGACACGGTACTGAAGCAGTTTGGACTTATTGGCTGACGATCATTGGATGAGTGTCTGGTTCGGACCCATGAGGTCAGTACCACCAGGCGGTAGCCGGTGGGCCGACAGAATGGCACTAATGCCTCGCGTGGTTGTGAGTTCAACACTAAGACTTCGGATTTTAGCGCAAGGCTTGAATAGTGGCGTATCGGCCCACCGGCTACCGCCTGGTGGTACTGACCTCATGGGTCCGTTCGTTCGTGGATTGTCAAACTGCATCAGTGCCTGTTTCCACAATTAGATTCCCATGGCCATCGACGCTGGAACGCACACCCGCCGGTATCAAGTTTGTCGCTGAATACTCCTTAACAATACAAGGCGTCCGCAGTTTCATACCCGCATCCAACTCTTCCCTTTTGTAAATGCCAGTGCGGACCTTTTTGCCATCAAAATAAGCCGAGCTGTATTCAGAAGCTTCCACAATCCGGGACTTGACCGTTCGTCCTCTCTCTTTCTTCTTTTCCACGAGGCCACTCGATCGTAGTCTCACCGTAACAACCTCAATCGGATTTTTTTCCGCAGCATAGCCATAGCGTGCCTGATGCGCGCGATGAAAACTTTCCGCCGGATCTCCCGACCCAACTTTTATCTCTAACTCAAACGACTGTCCTTCATAACGCATCGCGAGGGAGAGTTCATGCCGCTGACGGTCATTTCTAAAACCTTCTGCCGTCAGCTTCGCTCGCGCGTTTCGCTCCAGGTGGCGAAAGACCGAGTCCAACTTCGCTTTGACGCCTCGCTCTAACTTCAACATCACCGTCTGACTTTGGTCGTTCACGACATCCGCCGCAGCCACGCCGATGGCCGATAGTGCTCCCGGTGAGCGCGGCACAATCACACGCGGAATGCCGAGCGAGCGCGCGAGGTCAACCGCGTGAAGCCCACCAGCCCCGCCAAAAGGCACCAGACTGAAATCGCGCGGATCGTATCCCCGCTCGACGGAGATGCGTCGCAGGGCACGCTCCATATTGAAGTTCACTACCGAGACAATGCCTTGAGCAGCGTCCGTCAAGCGTATCTCTCTTCCCGAGGCAGCGCTCATAGCTTGTGATAATTCTGCGATCGCTACCCGTGCCCGTGCCTCATCAAGAGGAAACTCACCACCTAACAAACCGCTGCCGGCAAAGTGGCCCAGCACAAGATGAGCGTCGGTAACGGTGGGCAAAGACGAGCGGCCGTAACAAGCCGGTCCCGGATCTGCTCCTGCTGATTCCGGTCCGACGCGTAGCGAGCCTCCTTCATCAACTCTCGCGATTGAACCTCCGCCCGCGCCCACGGTGTGAATGTCTAAAACAGAAACAGCGACAGGCAATCCCGCCACGACTGCTTCGTTGGTAGTGCGCAGTCCGTCGCGCTCGCAGAGCGCAACATCCGTCGAAGTTCCACCCATGTCGAAACTGATCACATTTGTGAACCCGGCCGCCCGTGACGCTTGCAGAGCACCCACGATTCCTCCAGCGGGGCCGGAGAGAATTGTGCGCACCGGTTCATTTGCGGCAGCAGTCGCGGAAATGCTCCCACCTGAAGATTGCATAACGCGCAAACGAAAAGCTGATCTTTGGTCTTTGGTCTTTGAACTTCGTTTTGGTACCCCCGGTGTGTCGGTTCCCTGAAAGGAGACTCGACTCAAGCGATCGAGATAAGTGCCCATCAAGGGCTGGAGGTAGGCATTGATCGTTATCGTTGAAGTTCGCTCGAACTCGCGATACTCGGGAAGAATCTGATGAGAGATCGAAAGCGGTACATCAAGTGACGCTAGTGCTGCCGCCACTGCTTGTTCGTGTTCCGGATTGGCGAAGGAAAACAGGAGCGAAACAGCAACTGATTCGACTCGTGCTTGTTTTAGCTCAGCTACGATTGCCTTTAGTTGCTCGCCTTGGAATTCTTCCAGCACCTCCCCCGAAGCGGCCACGCGCTCATGCAAACCAAACCGCAGTTTGTCGGGAACGAGTGCGGGCGGACGAACAGCATCGAGGTTGTAGAGCTCCGGCCGCGCTTGTCGCCCGATGACCAACACATCTTCAAAACCTTTTGTGGTGATCAAGGCTGTACGCGCACCACGCCGCTGCAGTAAGGCATTGGTACCGACGGTGGTCCCGTGAATAACCTCAAAGTTTTGCGCGCCGGTTAGTTGCAGGATGCGCCGTAAACCGTCGGTAATTGCTAGCGAGGGATCTTTTGGAGTGGAAGGAAGCTTGAAAATCTCGGGGTGACCGTTCAGGTCAAAAACAAAGTCAGTGAAGGTTCCCCCAGTGTCGACGCCGATTCGGAGTTCGCGGGAACCTCGCCGGTTGAAATGCGCAGTCCGGAAGGGTGGCTTGCCCCCGCTGTTTTTCCTATCTCTGATCACTACTTTGATCTCTGATCAAAAGCGGGGGCAAGCCGCCCTTCCGGACTGAGCATTTCATTCATGGCAGTCACTAAGCACTCTTTGCACTGCTCTCTGTCTAACCGTTCATTGCTCAATACTACTGATATCAACCCAGGACCTGGTCTGATTCGAAACTCGCGCGGCGTCCAGCACCAGCTGTACACGATAGCCGTCTGCAAAACTAGCGGCACCGGCAATTGTCGTACGCCCTTCGCGCAACGCTTCGACAATTTCGCAAGATAAAGCTGCAAAGCCTCGCGACCAACTCGCGGGACGCATTCCCGGTGCTACCGGATCCTGGTGCACCTTTACCGGTTTCCAGGTACCGGAACCTGCGGGTGAGTGCCAGAGTTCTCCCGTCTCCCCCACCAACAGAGCTCCGGTTGAACCATAGATCTCAAGGCGATTTTCGTAGCTCCCGGATTCGACGACCGAGAGTGAGGCTGCGCCCGTAGTGTTCCGTGTTAAAGACGAATCAGCAAAGCGGAACATTAGTTTTGCTTCATCATCAGACGTTACGCGACGCATTGTCCCCGCGCTTTTGTCGGGGCGTTCACTGATGTGACTACTGAGCATGCAAGAGACCGCCGTGATTTCCGCACCGAGCATAAAGCGAAACGAATCGATGGCATGCGAGCCAATCGCTCCAAGGGTACCGCCGCCCATCTTCTCATCTGACCACCAGTCCCAGGGCCGATCGAGCACGCCCCGATAATCTGATCGGAAAATGTAGTTGCAATGACGCACACTCCCGATCGCTCCGCTCACCAGCATCATGCGCATTGTCTTCCGGCTTTTGAGGAAACGCAGTTCGTGATCGATTACGGCGAGGACGTTTGCGGCGCGGGCACGTTCGACCATTTCTTTCGCCTCCGCAGCGTTCATTGCCATCGGCTTTTCACAGAGCACTGCCTTCCCTTGATCTAAGGCCGCGAGAGTCATTTCCTTGTGCGTCACCGGAGGAGTTACCACGCTGACCAGGTCCACGTCCGGGCGCGCAATGATCTCGCGCCAATCCACCGCGACGTTTTCGATGTCAAACTCATCGGCCACTTCAGCCGCACGTTCGCGGTGCTTACTGGCGATCGCCACCACGCGCGCGC
The DNA here is from genome assembly GCA_049283975.1 of Pyrinomonadaceae bacterium. Taxonomy (GTDB): domain Bacteria; phylum Acidobacteriota; class Blastocatellia; order Pyrinomonadales; family Pyrinomonadaceae; genus PSRF01. The sequence goes on from JBAPXA010000147.1 coordinate 7,320, forward strand.
TCATACAATCGCGAAATCCGGGAATTTGCGTCGTACGGGCAAACCCGGCGCCAATGATTCCAATGCCTATGACTTTTCCGTTAGACATGTCCTTTGCAAATATCCGTTCTGTTCTGCTGAAGTCGATTCGTAATACATGATGGGCAAAAGCGACTGAAAGCTACCATGTGATTCGGCGCGGGGCAATTGGGGACCTAGTACTCTAATGATCGATCAGGAGAAGTCGTGACGAACAATTTCTAATGCGAACTTCTGCGACGTTACTTCCCCCGCTTCAGATTGATGAATTGAGCGAGAGACTTCCACCAAACCTCACCTTACTTTTATTCGACCAGATTAACTTGTGATGTTCACACTCGGGTGATAGAGTGCGCCCGCACATTATCGGAAAGACTGCTGACCACATCAACCAGCAGCAGTGAACGAGACATGCGCGGCGGGCCGGATGGGCGATCAAGTCCTTTCTGGCCCGTTTGCTTGAGAATGGCAGGGGTAGTCGAGAGTTTCGGAGTTCCACGTCTCAGGTCTGAGGTCTAGATCTTATGAGTCTCGGAGTCGCGAGTTTTTTCGATTGCGCTAAGTGGTACGAAGCTCAAACTCAAACCCGGGATCAGAGCTGAGACTTGCGCGCCCCTGGATTTGCTCTTTGAGTAATTGGACGAACTGCTGCAGCTCGGCCAGGTTAAGATCGGAGACCACCCAGTAATTCATGCCTCCGTTGGCCCAACGAATCAGGTTATAACCCTGACGCACGGAGACCTTTTCATTCACATCGCCCGCTCCAGCTGACGGCCAAACGAATAAGTTGATCGAATGTTGTCTACGTTGATAGATCAAGGCAGCCACGGGTCGATTACCAATGTAATCAAGTCGTCCGCCATTCAAGCTGAATCCTTGCTTACTCAGATCCCTCACTGGAGGTGAGAAGTCGAGTTTGCCATCGAACCAAGGCTTAACTGTGTGTTGGTCGGAAGACGGAACATCAGTCAAGTGATCGGCCATTAGCGAACGCACATGGCTCGAAACTATCTCCTGAGCCAGAACGTCGCCGGTGGACGGTCGAGTAAAAATTGGCGCGATGGCCCAGATAGCGATGACTGCGCCCACCAGCGACGCTCCTGCCAGTATCCAACGCCAGCGAAGAAACCCAGGCTTCAGATCCGATTTGCTTTCGCTTCGAAGCGCAGAGCGCAGACGATCTTCGAAATTCTCGGAGGCTTCAAACCTAAGAGCCTCATCGCTTATCGCGGACCGCAAACTGCGAATCCCTTTGTAGGTTTGCGTGCACTCATGGCAGTTCCTAAGGTGCTCTTCGATCGCAATACTCTTTGGCAGGTCGAGCTCGCCGTCGACATAGCCGTGAATCAATTCATGCGTTTCCTGACAACTCAATGCTTGCCTCCTTTCCCATGCGATTGGCGAGCAGCGCCTGCAGTCGCTTGCGCCCGCGAGCCAGTCGAGACATGACGGTTCCAATTGGGACGTCAACGATGTTGGCGATCTCTTTGTAAGAGAGGCCTTCCATTTCGCGCAGCACCACTATTTCGCGAAACTCAACTGGTAGCTCTTGCAACGCGTTTCTCACAGTGAGGGCATCGATGCTTTGCAAGAGCAGCATTTCGGGATCCCCAAAGTCCAGACCTATTTCGTCAAGCTTGTCTTCGATCGGATCCGCCAAGCGGAGAGTGCGATTCTGTTGCAGCCACGTGTAACAGGTGTTCCTCACAATTGTCAGCAGCCACGAACGGCTGTCCCCGCCGTAATAACCGCTGAAGAACTTAAACGCGCGCAAGTACGCTTCCTGGACTACGTCTTCAGCGTCATGTTCGTTATGTAGCAGCCAGCGCGCGAGGTTGTATGCAGCGCCCAGATGCGGCAAAGCAATCTCTTCGAACCTTACGGCTTTGCTTTGGTCTGGCAATGAAGTCCCTCGCTAGTTCCGGCCACAGCCTTCTAAGTAAAAGACTGAAGTCCATCCTTTTTTATTCCCGACAATTGTCAGCCGCGGTCCGGGAATATTCACACCGTGGTTGGAGTCTGATAGGTGAACAATTTTTTCGGGGAGGTAGAAAGAAAATGAATAACCTAATCAACTGGCTGCTCAATCCGCCCACAGATGGTCCCAAAGCGACAATTCTAATCCGACTGATGGCCGGTTCTGTATTCCTCTGGGAGGGCATCCTAAAGTTTGTCTATACGAATCAGGGTGTTGGACGTTTTACGAAGCTCGGATTTCCAGCACCCCATTTCACAGCGACCGCCGATGGCTGGCTGGAGATCATCGGTGGCGTCTTGCTGATTACCGGTTTGTTTACGCGGCTAATCACAATACCGTTCATCATCGAAATGGTTGTCGCGATGGCCGCAACCAAGATCACTTTATATCTGGGAACTTCCCCTTTGCCGCTGCCTCCTGTGCCACCGCAGGTTGGTTTGTGGGCAGTCTTGCACGAGATACGTTCAGAATACGCGCAACTGTTCAACTGTGCTTTCTTGCTACTGGTCGGGCCAGGATCCTGGTCGCTCGATGCGTTATTGACGAGAAGACGCGTTTGGACATCAAGCCTGCGAGTAAACCAGCGTGAGCTGGAAAATCTAGCGGCATAATTTCACGTCTCGGAAGTTCTATGTTCTTCAACAAACAATTCAGGGCGAGTTGCATCTCGCCCTGAATCGATAAATGATTACCATTAAGACCGGCGTTGCACAAAAAGTCGGTTTTGGGAGTTACGCTGAAAGCGTTTTCTCAACCTGCCAATGTCTCGCTCTTGAGTGGTTTGATTTCAGGTTTCGCGGTTTGAAGGAGAGTCATGAAAACCACAGCACGAAGCCATTTAGTGATTAGCAGTCTTCTTTTGTTGGTTGCTTTGTCTTCGGCAACCTATCCGCAAACGCGAAACAGCATTGAGTCGCTTCCCAAACTCCTGTCCGTTAAGGAGCAAAAGGTTGAGAGGGAGCGCTGGCTGAAAAAACGACTCGACACCATGCTGCTGCCGCTGATGCGGCAACAAAAGATCGAGATGTGGATTGTGACGAATGAAGAGTTTCACTCGGATCCGGTGACGCCTTATATCGCGCCGCCGATTCCTTACGTTGGGAGACGTGATTTTTTTATCTTCGCTGACCGTGGCGGAGACAAACTCGATCGGCTGGCTGTCGTTCGTTATCCGGAAGAGGCGTTGAGGAGTTTCTTCGAAGTTTTGAATCCTCCCGGCAGAGACCTCGCAGCCACATTGCGTCGCGTTGTGGAAGAACGAAAACCCAAAACCATTGCTCTCAACATGGGAGGCTCACGTGGCGCTACAAATGGTCTCACGCATGACGCTCACAAGTTTTTGACAGAAACTCTGGGGCAGGATTTTGCTTCACGTTTCGTCCCGGCCGCGCCGCTGATCGTCGAGTACATGGACACGAGATTGCCGGAAGAACTTGAACACTATCGAACCGCGGTGGCGCTTACTGACGTCTTGACCCAACGCGCATTTTCAAACGAGATGATTACACCCGGCAAGACCACGGTGGGAGATGTTCGTTGGTGGTTTGTGCAACAGGTCAATAGTCTCGGGTTGGATGTTTGGTTTAATCCTGATCTGCGCGTGCAGCGACAAAATCAGGGCCCGGGGAAAACGCAGCAGTTTCTGAGCGTCGCTGTTGAGTCGGAAGTGATCCAGCGTGGTGATGTGATTCATATCGACTGCGGAGTGAATTACATGGGCCTCAGCACTGACTGGCAGAAGATGGGATATGTGCTGCGAGAGGGTGAGAAAGATGCTCCGGAAGGACTCAAGCGGGCGCTAGCCAATACGAATCGGCTTCAGGATGCACTCTTCACGCATATGAAACCCGGCTCGAAAGGCTTTGAAGTTTACGAAGCCACCATGGCGGATATGAAGAACCTTGGCATTGAAGCAATGATCTATTCGCATTCGGTTGGCAACCAGGGACATGGTCTCGGTGCCAGTATCGATTTTCGCCGCCCTGCAGCCGGAGCTCCGTTGGAGCCGCCTCTACGCGAGGGGTCCTACACCTCAATCGAACTGAACACAGCCACACCTATTCCCGAGTGGGGCGGGCAGAAAGTCACGATAATGATGGAAGACGATGCCTATCTAACCAAAGAAGGAATGAAATGGTTTCGTCCGCGCCAGACGGCTTTTTATTTGATCCGGTGAATTTTAGGATTGAAATTGTTTCAAGCGAAAGAGTTTCTCTCTCGAGACTGAGGGCAATCGCTGCTGTGATACGATTTTGCTTGATTGCAAAAAAATTTGGCTAAGGAGTTCAAAAGTGAATCGACTATTAGTCTGCGCTCTCGCCTTCACTA
>JBAPXA010000148.1:0-5164 GCA_049283975.1 Pyrinomonadaceae bacterium
CTATCGCACTCACGATAATTAGGCTCAGAATTCGCGACAAAAAGCCGGAATCGCCGCAGTTCATTTCTATCAATTCGCGGGAAGAGGATTGAATCTATGTCGTAGGGGAGAGCTGTTTGGTCATCCATTCAGTAATCGCCTGCTTCAGTTCGTCTAAATGACCCGCAAAAAAGTGATCTGCTCCGGCGATGATCTTCACGCTGACGTCAGTAATTCGATCGAGTCGGCGCGCCAACTGCCTTACTTCTGACGCAGCGCCAAACTCATCCCGCTCTCCGTGGACAAAGAGAATCGGTTTGCGACAGGTTTCTAGAAAGCTGAAGTCGTATTTACCCAGCGGTGTGCCGATGCTGATGAGATTCACAACGCGTTCGTCGCTAGTCGCCACCTCCAGGCCGACTCGCGCACCGAAAGAGAAACCGCACAGTGTTATTGGCAATTGCGGGTAAGTTTCCTCAAGGTAGGCTAATCCGGCTCGCACATCCTCAACTTCGCCCCGACCTTCATCGTGGGTACCGGAGCTCTGTCCTACCCCACGAAAATTTATACGCAGTGTTGTCAGACCCGACTCGTTCAGCGCTGCGGCGGCGCGAAAGACGACTTTGTTGTGCATCGTGCCGCCGCCGAGGGGATGCGGATGGAGCACTAGGGCAACCCCGCGTGCAGGATCCCCAGGCTCTTTGAGTATGGCTTCGAGACGTCCGTGAGCGACGGGAATAAACAGATTGCCGGCGGGATACATTGCAGTTCAAGCTATCAAATCATGTCTGAGGTGTCCACGACTTGTGAAGTGCCAACTAACACTTTGCGTCACTTTCAAAAGTGTAGACACCAGTGAACTATTTCGCTAAATTGTTCGTAGTCTGCTGATCCTCAGTAGACAACTGTGGCGCAGAAAAAAGGTCGAACAATGCAGTTACATTACCCTTCGGTTTCTGCCGGCAATTTTCTTCTCCCAGATCTGCAAAGCGAGTTCTTACCTGCGACGCCAGGCGACACACAGCCGCATTCCTTCGCTGGCAGGTCTTCGCTGGAGAAAGAAAGAAGACGGCGCGCGCTTGTTGTTGACGACGTCGCCGACGTCACCGAAATGCTCTCATTCCTGCTCACTCATGCAGGCTATGAAGTTATGACTGCGAGTTCCGCACAGGCTGCCATTTCCCTGGTTAAGGATGGGCAGTTTGATGTCATCATTTCCGATATTGGAATGCCGCTGATGAATGGCTACGAACTAGCGCGGGCCGTGCGTGAAATTCCTGGTTATGAGGCAGTGCCGATGGTGGCGCTAACCGGCTATTCTAAGTTTGACGATCGCCAGCGTTCGCTGGATGCGGGTTTCAACGCTCACCTGACCAAACCAATCGAGCCCAGGGAACTTTTAAATCTTATCGACCAACTGTGAACCGGACTGCGCTTTGTCGAGAGAGCACAGTTGACGCTTGATGCAGACTTCCCGAACTCTTCCCGCCTTCCTTAAATCAGACAAGACGATTTTTGCCGCGCAGTTTGTTGCCGGCGCACTCATTGTGGTGCTGGTGTTTGTAGTGCTCCAGTCGGCGACGCAGGCGATCTGCTGTGGCGACTTCGACGGCTACTATCACATCAAGTGGAGCCGGATGTTGTGGGAGTCGCTCCGTCATCGTAGCTTTCCACCGGCTTTCACCTGGTTACCGTTAACCACGCTGAATCCCAATCACTACGTCGATCATCATCTGCTTTTTCACGTCTTCCAGATCCCCTTTACCTTTGGTGATCTGCGACAAGGTGCAAAACTCGCCTCGATCATTTTCGCGAGCATTGCGGTGTTTTCCTGTTTTTGGTTGCTGCTGCACTTCCGCATTCGCTACGCAATGATCTGGCTGCTGGCTTTACTCGGCTGCTCGGCCCCGTTTCTTTTTCGGCTCAACATGGCGAAGGCGCCACCGCTAGCGATCACCTTCATGGTGATAGGTATCTGGCTACTCTTCAAAAAGAAGTATTGGCCGTTAATTCCGCTCGCGTTTGTTTTCTCGCTGACCTACGACATGGTGGTGCTGCTGATACTGGCGGCCTGCTTCTGGGTCGTAGTGATTGCCTGGACTGAGCGTCGCTTTGAATGGCGGCCGCTCGCGTGGGTGCTGCTGGGAACGGCCGCGGGCTTTGTCATCAATCCTTACTTTCCGCAAAATCTGCATCTCTTCTACGAGCATGTGCGCATCAAGTTAACGCCGAGCGACTTTTCCACAAAGGTCGGGCAGGAATGGTACCCGTACAACACGTGGGAGTTCCTCGGTAATTCTGTCGTTGCCTGTGTGGCGATGGTGGTGGGGTACACTGCTTTTGATCCTGGCGACCGCGAACGCGCGCAGCATCCCTTGTTCTTTCTGCTGTTTTCGACGGTGCTGCTGATCATGATGGCGCGCTGGAAACGCATCGCGGAATACTGGCCGCCGTTTGCCGTGATGTTTGCCGCGTTTTCCTTACAGCCATGGGTGGTCGGCGCCCGTTCGGCGTTTACCAACCTGCCAAATGATGTGCTGGACGAACTGCAGCCTTTTTTGGATCGCGATGAGCTCGCAGTCTCGTCCCAGGAACAGGAAAACCGGGCGCTGCTACGAACGATCATCGGTGCGGTCGTAGCTATTGCCCTGGCCACCGCTTTAGTTCTAAACGTACGCGCGACGATGGTCGACATCGGCACAAGTGAAAAACACGACTATTACCGAGCGGGTGCGGAGTGGATGCGCGCGAATATTCCGCCCGGTGAAATCATCTTTAATACAGACTGGGATGATTTCCCACGACTCTTTTATTTCGATCCGACTCACAGATACGTGTCAGGCTTAGATCCCACTTACCTGTTCGACAGCAACCAGGACCTGTCTAAGCTTTACGATCGCATCACGCTCGGAGAAGAGGACGATCCCGGACCGCTGATTAGGGATCGGTTTGGCGCTCGCTACGTTTTCACCGACAATGGTCACGACGACTTTTATGAGAAGGCGACTGCGAGCGGTTGGTTTGAAGTGGTTTACGAGGACGCGCAGTGTACGATCCTGCGCTTGCGAGACCAGAAGGTAAACCCGCCATCGGAAGAGCCGGCGATCGAGGCACCGGGCGGATCCGCTCCGACGCCGTCTTCTGAAGAACCCTTAATTGAGGGACCCAGTGGCCGAGCGCCGATTCCGCTGCCGTCCCCGTCCTCGTCGCCACAAGCGCCCTGAAGCCGCGTTTGAAAAATGAAAATGAAGTTTGCCGATTCAACAATGTCTGCGAAGGCTGCGCACTTACTGCTCATTCTGATGGTTGCGGTGCTACTGGTGAGTGTGGCGTGTAGTTCCCCGGAATCAAGTCAGCGTGGCGAATCGTCCTCGAGTACGCCCTTTCCCACCGCCTCGCCAAAGAGCACCTTTGAGCGCGACTTGCAGTTTATCCGTAACGGCAACTTCGCATATGTTTGGGTGTTTTCGCGCGCGGACGGCAAACCGATCGACAAGGAGGACGCAGATTTTCTGCGTCAGAACGCGCCGCAGGTTATTGATTGGGTCAAGACAGATGATGGCAAGCGCGTAATTGGCGGCACGAATTTCGATTTGGAGCAGGGCGGCATGCCGGCGTTAAGAAAGCGGTTTGTCGTTGAGGACTACACGGGGAAGTAATGATTGCCGATTGGCGATTGCCAATTGCCGATTAGCGGTATCCAAAGAACTTCGCTTTCGGTCCAGCGATTTAGGATTCACGATTTACGGCACCAGCACTAACTTTCCAAACTGCGCCCGGTCTTCTATCAACTCATGCGCACGTCTCGCTTCAGCGAGTGGCATACTTTGGTCGACCACCGCACGTATAACGCCCGCTTCCACAAACCTCATCGCCTCCAGAAGCTCAGCCTTCGTTCCCATAAATGATCCCATGATCGTGAGGTGACGATAAAAAACCTGTCGCAAATCGGTTTGCGCATCGTAACCGCTGGTAGCTCCGCAAGTCACAATCCGCCCGGTGTTTTTGAGAGCAGCGATTGAGCCCTGCCAAGTGGCAGCACCCGTATGTTCAAAAACCACATCAACGCCTCGGCGATTTGTGAGCGCTCTGACCTGTTGGGCCCAATCTTCGTTTCGATAGTTGACCACTTCATCAGCCCCCAGGGTTTTTGCTTTGGCTAGTTTCTCGTCGGAGCCGGCTGTTGCGATCACGCGCGCGCCGCGCAGCTTGGCGACTTGAATACCGATTGAGCCAACACCGCTTCCCGCCGCGTGAATCAACACGTTCTCCCCAGGCTGCACAGCGGCTCGAGTGACAAGCATATGCCAGGCGGTAACCGTTACGAGTGGTAAAGCGGCGGCCTCTTCCCAACTTAAGTTCTTCGGTTTCGGGATGATGTTCTCTCCGGGAACCGCAACAAGCTCCGCATAGCCACCGGCGCGACGGTAACCAATGATGTCGTAGTCGCGACAGAAATTATCGCGTCCAGCCAGACACTCGGCACAGTGACCGCAGGAAACTCCAGGCTGCACCATTACTTCGTCGCCTACGCTTACCCAAGTCACGAGTTCGCCCACTTCACGAACAATACCTGCGATATCGTTTCCGAGAATGTGCGGGAGGGGAATCTTGATTCCGGGCAAACCGCCTCGTACCCAGACATCGAGATGATTCAGAGCGCAGGCTTTGACTGCGATCAAAACCTCATTAGGTTTGATCGCGGGCGCGGCTACCTCACGAAACTCAAGCACTTCGGGCCCACCATGCTGCTGGATGATTACGGCTTTCATTCGGTGCTTACGTTCTAATTCGTTAGATTGGGGCACCAAGAGCCCAAGAGAATCTGGTCCGACTTCGCAGGGGAGTTAATTGGCAAAGTTTTCCGCGGGTGAAAGTTCAGGTGCTGGGATGAGGCGGTCTTCTGCCTGTTGCCGCGCGTGATACGAAGAACGCGTCAGCGGGCTCGATTGCACATGTTGAAAGCCGAGTTTCATACCAATTTCGCGCCAACGCTCAAACTCCTCGGGCGTGACATAGCGCTCCACCGGCAGACGCTTCTCGTAAGGTTGCAGATACTGACCGATAGTCATGATGTCGCAGGAAACGGATCGCAGATCATTCATCAGGGCGACAACTTCGTCGAACTCTTCCCCCAGTCCAACCATGATGCCGCTTTTGGTAAGCATGCCACGCTTCTCAGTAT
>JBAPXA010000149.1:0-10788 GCA_049283975.1 Pyrinomonadaceae bacterium
TATGCCTCGTGGGACAGGTTGAGCCTTGCAATCGAGAGCGCCTTGCCCGTGACGTCGTCGATCTCGATGAGCGCTCCGCAGATTCGCGACTCGCCTTTGGCATGCTCCGCCCGTTTGCCGATCACAGAAGTGAACCGGGTAATAACGTCCGCTTTTTCCATCCCGATGACCCCGGCGTAACTACCTGTCATACCCAGGTCGGTCAAATAAGCCGTCCCTTGCGGCAAGATTCTTTCATCCGCCGTCTGCACATGGGTGTGGGTGCCGAGGACAGCGGAAACCTTGCCATCCAGAAACCACCCCATCGCCACTTTTTCCGAAGTAGCCTCGGCATGCATATCAACGATCCGCACTTTAGCCGCGGACATTGTCTCCAGCAGCGCGTCGGCAATACGAAACGGATCATCTGAAGGTGGCATGAAGACCCTTCCCATCAAGTTGAGCACGGCAACTTTCACGCCTTTGATCTCTCCCATCCAAAGCCCACTCCCCGGTGTCCCTGGAGGATAATTCGCCGGCCGCAAAAGCCGCGGCTGTCTCGCGATATATTCAATCGCTTCGCGTTTGTCGAAAATATGATTGCCGGAAGTCATTACATCGATGCCGGCATCGAACAACTGATCGGCCAGGGATGGCGTAATCGAAAATCCGCCTGCTACATTTTCCGCGTTCATTAAAGCGAGGTCGATCTGGTACTGCTCACGCAGATCCTGCAAGCGTTCTAAAACCGCCAGCCGACCTGGCTTTGCGACGACGTCGCCTATCATCAGAACCTTCATGGGCTTGAATCAGGAATCGGGAATCCTAAATCGTGATTCGGAATCGTGAAATCGTGAAATCCAGGGTTGCTAGAAACTAAAAATGCCGTAAACCAAAACCGTAATCGTTGGAATACATCCATTCACGATTAACGATTTACGATTTACGACTGGCGGTTTACGACTGTTATTGGCGGGAGGGAAATCCGCTTGAGCCGTTCCGAAGCCGTAATTGAACCTGCATGTACAGGTGGGTGACCTATGTCTGCCTCAGCCTCCGGCAGTTCTTAACGATGAAGACCTGCACTGGCAAGAGGCCTCGGTCTCCCTTCTCAACCGGCGTTGGCTCAATCATCGTAACTCGGTGACGAGCCCCGCAGAATTACTTCCCTCCGCCGCAGCGATACTAGCATAGGAGACTAATACGAGCTACAGATTTACACAGATAACACAGAATCAGAATGCCCGATAAATAGCGTCTATCCGGGTTGATCTGTAGCTGGAAATTATCTCAGGCGGGAAACGTTGACGAGTGGGAAGGCAAAAAGCTGCAAACAACTATTAACCCAGCGACATCTTGCCGGGTCCGCCCTGTGTTTGCTCAACGCTGGTGCGCGCTTTCAGTAATCGGTCGAGCATCTCGGCACATTCCGCACTACGCGTCGCCAGTTGTGCATCGGCCTGTTCGTGCAGATTCTTCAAGCGATGAAGCTCATCAGCAACATGCAAGGCGGCCAGGATGGCAACTTTGAGTGAATCGACGGTGAGAGTGCCGGAAGAAATTTCGCGCATTCGGCTGTCCACAAATTCTGCTAACTGAATGATGTATTCAGTGTCGCCGTCAGAACGAATATTGTAGGTTTGGTTATAAATCTCGACGCGGATGGTAGGGGTGTGGGAGCTGCTATCCATACTGCTTTGTCCGAGGGATTGACCGATTCCAGCGCTCATCTGAGCTCCTCCGCCATTTCCGGATCAAGAGCGGCCACGGCATCGAGCATGGCTTCCACCTTCATGCGGATCATGTCTCGTTCGGCCAGGAGTTGCTCTACCTGTCGCTCGAGTCGTTCGGTCTCGCCGTTTAGGGGACTGCCCTTGCCGCGTCGCATGAGCGAGAGTTCTTTCTCAAGACTCTCCTTCTCCTGACGAAGCGTTTTCGTCAACTCGATGGTGCGATAGATCTTATCTTCGAGATGCGAGAACTTTTCTAATCCGGATAAGCCAACCATCAATCTCTCCCAACGATCCCAAACCCAAGCGCGTCCGATTATGCGGCTTCGCGGTCACAAGCGCAAGACTCAATTCGTACTCACAGACGATTTATTTCTCAATGCAGTTGCGCACTATACTTTTGCAACAGCGAATCAATCAAGCGCCGCTGGCGCTCCTCAACTTCCTCGTCACGCAACGTCCGATCATCGGCTCGGTATTCTACCCGGAGAGTCACAGTTCGCTTTCCCGCCGGAATGTTGTTCCCTTCATAAGTGCCAACGAACGTGGCACCGCGGCACTCTGCCACGTTCTCGGAAGCAATGGTGTTTAGGAGCTCCGCCACCGAAAATTTGCGATCGAGGAGTAAAGTCACGTCGCGCACCACCGCGGGATAGCGTGGGAGTGGCTGGTAATGGACGGCCAACTCAGTGGATGCCAGCAACTGCGAAAGATCGAGCTCGGCAATGTAGACAGGCTGACGAAACTTAAAAGCAGTGGCGAGGGATTCCGTTAGTCTGCCAATCGAACCGATAACGCCGACTTCATCTAAGCTAATCAAGGCCGCTTGACCAGCTCTTAGATGTTTGACGCTACCTCCTGCAAACCGCAGTGGACCGAGGTTCATAGCGGCGACGCCGGCTTCCAACGCCCCCTTCAAATCAAAGAAATCAGTTTCATTAAGGGCCGCCGCGCGTCCTGCTTGCACCACGCCGCCGGTGGCGATTAGGGCAAGCGACTCGCGCTCGCCCGGCAACACGCCCTCGATGGATTTCGCAAAAACGCGACCAATTTCCCACAAGCGAACGTCTCTTACGCCGTGATTAAGGTTGTGCCGCAGGGCCGTAAGGAGCCCTGGAAGCAGCGTCGGCCGCATGCGCACCGCTTCGTCAACAATCGGGTTTTTGAGCGTCACAAAGCCGGCTTCCGTATTCGCGAAAGCGGGAATTAAATCAAAGGCGTCGTCGTAAGCGGCGTCGATAAAACTAAAATTGATTGCCTCGTCAAAGGCCATTGCTTTCAACACGCGGCGGAGGGCTCGCAACTTCAATTCATCGTGCTGGTATTCACCCGAAAGAACAGTGGGGGGCAGATCCGCTCCGATCTTGTCGTAGCCCCAATGGCGGGCGATCTCCTCAACCAGATCTTCCTCAAGCTCAACATCAACGCGCCAACTTGGTCGGGTGAATTGTTTCGCGGCGGCAATAGTGCTCGTGGCTGCAAACCCCAAACCCTTCAGAATGCGTTCCATCTCGGGTTCCGGAACGCGTAGTGACGTCAGCGCCTCAACGCGCGCCGGATGAAACTCAATGCTGAGCTCCGGCTCCCTGGTGGGATAAACATCGATGACATCCTCAGTGGCCGCGCCACCCGCGACTTCGCAAATCACCTCGACGCACCTCGCTTGCGCCCGTAACACGTTCTCGCGATCCGCGCCACGTTCGAAGCGTCTTGAGGCTTCGGTGTCCATTCCCAACTTCCGGGCCGTTTGCCGGACTGAGTCGGGATTGAAATAGGCACTCTCGATCAGGACGTCCACGGTGTCCGGAGAGATCTCCGAGTCTTCACCACCCATGATGCCCGCCAAAGCTACCGGTCGCTCGGCATCGGCAATCACCAGCATTGTTTCGTCAAGCTTGCGTTCTACACCGTCCAGAGTTTTGAGCTGCTCATTCCTGGCAGCGCGCCTTACGACAATGCGCCGGCCGGCTAGCCTCGCGAAATCAAACGCGTGCAAAGGCTGACCTGTTTCGTGAAGCACATAGTTAGTAATGTCGGCGACATTGTTAATCGGTCGCTGCCCGATTTCTTCCAGGCGTCGCGCCAGCCATTCCGGTGAGGGCGCGATCTTAACGCCGCGAACCAGACGGGCCGCATACCGCGGACACAAATCTGAATCAAGAATCTCAACGGCAGTAAAATCTGCGGCTTTGCCGTTGATGCTGGCCGGCTTCCCTTCAGGATACCGCACCGCTCCAGACTCAATCACCGCCACTTCACGGGCGATCCCAATATGAGAAAGGCAATCGGGCCGGTTTGACGGAACTTCGACATCGAGGACTGAGTCGCCCTCTTTTTCTTCCACCGCATCGATTGCGAGACCCACCATGGTCAAACGCTCCCGCAGCTCTTCAGTACTGAGGGTCGTCCCGGTGAGTTCACGTAGCCAGTTGTAGCTAATTAACATCTAATGATGGTCTTTGGTTTTTGGTCTTTGATCTTTGGTTCTTGATCTTTGTCCTTTGGTCTTTGGCGTCGACTAGTTTCGAGACAACATTCGACGGCCACAAAATCAAAGATCAAAGATCAAAGATCAAAGATCGTTTTTGTTTAGTCAAACTGCTCCAAAAACCTAATATCATTTTCGAAGAGCAAGCGAATATCATCGAGGCCGTACATCAAAGCGCACATCCGATCGATGCCCAGACCAAAGGCAAATCCCGAAAACTCGTTGGGATCTACTCCCACGGCACGCAACACATGCGGGTGCACCATTCCTGAGCCGCCTAATTCGATCCATCCGGAATTTTTGCAAATGCGACAGCCGGCGCCGCCACACTTGAAGCAACTGAAATCGAACTCCGCGCTGGGTTCGGTGAACGGGAAGTAAGAGGGCCGAAAGCGAGTTACCGTCTTAGGACCGAACATGCGGCGCAGAAACTCCGCCACCGTTCCTTTTAAATGGGCCATCGTGATACCGCGGTCCACACACAGACCTTCTACTTGAAAGAACATCGGATTGTGAGTGGGATCCGGAGTATCGCGGCGAAAGACACGCCCTGGCGCAATCATGCGCACTGGCGCACCGCGCCGCTGCATCGCATGAATCTGTACCGTTGAAGTCTGCGAGCGGAGGGCAAAGCCGTCAGTCGTATAAAAGGTGTCCTGCGGCGCGCGGGCCGGATGGGTATGGGGAATATTCAGCGCGTCGAAGTTGTAGAAGTCGGTTTCAATTTCCCGATCGTCCTCGACTGCATAACCGAGTGCGACGAAGATGTCCTCAATCTTTTCCCGCAGCAGAGTGATGGGGTGGAGATGACCCTGTCGCGGCCGCCGGCCCGGAAGGGTGACGTCGATACTCTCCTGATCAACCCGGGTCTCATCGACATACTTCTTCAGTGCCAGTTCCGCACTCTCGAGAGCGCTGACGATGCGAGCCTCACTTGCTTGAACGAGTTGACCGAAAGCTGCGCGGTTCTCAGGCGCGATCCTGCCAATGCCCTTTTTGGAACTAGCCAGCGCACTCTTCTTGCCGAGATGACGCGTGCGCAACTCCGCGAGAGCGCGCTGCTGCGCCTCCGCTTCCCCCAGCGAAAGCTGCTGCAGCGACGCCGCAGAACCAGTAAAGCGTGCAAAGCGCTCGAACTCTTGCTCGAACGCTTTGCTGGCGGATTCAACCTGGCTCTGAGGATCTTCTGGCGTTTGGTTCTCCGGCATCAGATCATTGAGCGCCACGTTACGCAGCAGCTGCCCTCTCACGTTGCTCACTATCCAAAGCACTCTTTGCCTGTACTGCGACTTCCTTAAAGGCATCGGGCTGATTTGCCGCGAGGTCGGCCAGCACCTTGCGATCCAGTTCGATACCCGCCAGCTTCAGGCCATGCATGAACTGCGAGTAGTTCAAACCGTTCACGCGCGCGGCCGCGCCGATACGCACAATCCAGAGGCTGCGAAAATCGCGCTTCTTCAGTTTGCGTCCGGTATATGCGAAGTTAAGTCCACGCTCGACCGACTCTTTCGCTGAGCGATAAAGTTTTGACTTCGTGCCGCGATAACCCTTCGCGAGCTTCAATATTTTCTTGCGCCTCTCGAGACGCTTGTTTCCACGTTTTGCTCTTGGCATCTTTCAAATCCTCACAATTAGATTGCGACTGAAGTTTGAGACGTCTTGCGCACTCAACAGTCGCCTATCGCTATCTAGTCTCGGCCGTAAGGCAACATCGCCTGGACACGCTTCAGATCAGCCGTGGCCACGAGGCCATCAATATCAAGTAAGCGTTTCCGCTTGTTGGTTTTCTTCGTCAGGATATGCCGCGCATGCGAATGACCGCGTTTGATCTTTCCCGTCGCGGTTGTACGAAAACGCTTCGCCGCACCCTTGTGTGTTTTTAATTTAGGCATAAGTTCTCCGTTCTTAATTAATGAATCATTTGGTCATTGAGCGATTGGGTCATTGGTGATTGAAGATATGCAATTTCTATTTGAGCTCAGTGTCTCAATGTCTCAATCACCCAATCACTCAATCACTCAATCTCCTTTACTCCGCCGCCGGCCCGCCGGCTTCGGTGGCAGGCGCCTGGGCTGGCCGCTCCTGCTTGGTCGCACCTTTATGGCGCTTAGGCCCGAAAATGATGAACATCTGATTACCTTCCATGCGTGGCCGCGCCTCGACCTCGCCGATGTCCTGCAAATCGCCTTCGAGCTTCGCCAGGATGCGCGCGCCAAGTTCGCGATGCGTCATCTCCCGGCCACGAAACCAAATCGTGGCTTTGACCTTATCGCCTTCTGCCAGCCATTCGCGCGCGTGTTTCATCCGGTAATCGTAATCATGATCATCTGTTCCGGGGCGAAACTTTACTTCTTTGACGACGATTACTGACTGCTTCTTCTTGGCCTCGTTCGCTTTCTTCTTGGCTTCGTATTGAAACTTTCCGAAGTCAATAATTCGGCAAACGGGTGGATCGGCAGTAGCGGCAACCTCCACCAGATCCAAACCTTTCTCACGCGCGGTCCGGATCGCGTCACGAATGTCCATCACGCCGAGCTGCTCACCTTCATCACCAATTACGCGCACCTGGGGAACGCGAATTCTTTCGTTAATGCGCGCAACCGGCATCCTGCGATTGTCAGGACGCGGGCCGCGACCGCGAAAGCCTGTAGCTATTGCTGCACCTCCTAGCATAATGTCCAATGTCCCATGTCCAATGCCCAATGTCCGTTAACGGACGTTGGACTTTAGACGTTGGACGTTGGACTGTTAATTAGAGCACGCGTCTCAACGAGCCTACGTGCCATCTCAATGAATTGGGGAAGCGACATCACACCGATGTCGCCGCTGACTCTTTCACGAACTGCAATCTGGTTTTGTTCCTGCTCGCGATCGCCCAGCACCAGCATGAAAGGTACTTTCTGCATTTGGGCGTCGCGAATCTTCGCGCCAATCTTCTCGCTGCGCAAATTTGCTTCGACGCGAAAACCACTCCCCCGCAGCTCGTTCACAATCTGCTCTGCATACTCATTTATGCGATCCGTGATTGGCAAGACAGCCACCTGGACGGGGGCCAGCCAGAGGGGAAACGCGCCAGCATAGTGCTCAATCAGTACTCCGAAGAAACGCTCCATCGAACCAAACAGGGCGCGGTGGATCATGATCGGCTGGTGCGGTTTGTTATCTTCACCAATATACTCGAGCTCAAAGCGCTGCGGCAGATTGAAGTCGAATTGTACCGTGGTCAACTGCCAGAGGCGTCCAATCGCATCTTCTACTTTGATATCAATCTTAGGCCCGTAGAACGCTCCCTCACCTTCGATGCGTTCGTAACTTAGCTGCTGCTGTTCCAGAGCTGCGACCAGGGCCGCTTCGGCGTGCTCCCATTCTTCATTGCTGCCCATGAACTTCTTGTCAGCATCGTCGCCTTTGACTGAAAGCTCGACCTTAAACTTCTCAAAGCCAAACGCATTCAACAGGTCGAACGCGAAACGGATGCAGTCGACGATTTCATTACGCACTGTCTCGGGCGTGCAGAAGATGTGGGCATCGTCCTGCGTGAAACCGCGTACGCGCATTAATCCGTGCAACGTGCCAGACAGCTCAGCGCGATAACACGTGCCTAACTCGGCATAGCGCAAGGGCAAATCACGATAAGAATGCTGGGCCGACTTGTAAATGCCGATATGAAACGGACAATTCATTGGCTTCAGCCGGAACTCCGTCTCTTCGAGCTCGGTCGGCGCGAACATCGCGTCCGCATAGTTCTCTTCATGACCACTCGTTTGCCAGAGCTCGCGCTTCGCGATGTGTGGGGTGAACACCAGGCCGTAGCCGCGGCGGCTTAACTCGCTGCGCAGGTAATCCTCCATCTCCTTGCGAATCGCGCCGCCCTTCGGATGCCAGAAGATCAGGCCCTGTCCGTAATCTTCCTGAATCGAAAACAGATCCAGTTCGCGACCTAAGCGCCGGTGATCTCGCTTTTCCGCTTCCTGACGTTGTTTCAGCCACGCCTCAAGTTCTTCAGGCGTGAAGAACGCGGTGCCGTAGATTCTCTGCATCTGTGGCTGCGTCGCATCGCCCATCCAATAAGCGCCGGCGAGGGACAGTAGTTTGAATGCACGCAACTTGTTCGTGTTGGGGACGTGCGGGCCGAGACAGAAATCGATGAAGGGCGAACCGTCTATGTAATACACACTAACGACATCTCCGCCCTTGTCCGCGATCAACTGACACTTCAACGGTTCGGCGCGTTCTGAGAACAACTGCAAGGCGGAAGCCTTCGGAATCTCATCACGACGGTAAGACAGGTTCCGCTTGGCAATCTCGCGCATCTTCTTCTCAATCACCGGCAGATCCGCTTCCGTCAGCACCCGGGGCGCGATCACATCGTAGAAGAACCCGTAGCGCGGGTCGTCGAGGAGGGCAGGACCGATTCCCAATTGGGTTCCCGGAAACAGATCTAAAACGGCGGCGGCGAGCAAATGCGCAGTCGAGTGCCGCAGCACGTCAAGCCCGTCCAGGGTCTGCGGCAATACCGGCTCGATTTGGAGTGCTTCTCCGTTTTGCGCTTCAAGGGTGAAAGCAAGGTCAACTTCGCGGCCGTTCACACGTGCAGCCAACGCTTGTTTGGCTGCCTCGCGGTCTAGACGCTTCAACGCTTCAGCGACCGTTACCGGTGCCGGAATCTGCGTTGCCGCGCCGCCTTTGAGTTGTACGTTGATCTCACCCATCTGTAATTGACGATTGCCAATTGGCGATTGCCGATTGGTCTTAAGGCTAAGTTACATCCCTACGCTACGCAGACATTTGTGGCGCGAAGCGAAGGGCTCCCGCTCCAGCTTACGATTCACGATTTAGATTCACTACTTTCAGATCGGATTCGATAGGAGCGCCTTCGCGAAGCCGCCACAGGGTGGCCGCCATTAAAAGCTAAAGAATCGAGTGTATGTTCGATTCATAACGAAGGTCTTCCGGAGCTTCCTATCAAAAGGGTGACTTACAAATGCTGCGGCATGTCGGGCAGGCCGCATCTTCTAATCGATTACGAGCCCGATTCTAACAAACGGTCTCGAATTACTGCAAGCGACGACGCTGACAGGGTCTGACGTCCAACTTCACCAACTTAACGAGCCGCAGACTGAAAAGCCGGACTCCAATTCGTACAATGGACCCTGGACGTTTCCTGCTTTGTGATTTGGCTGTTGTCACAAGGTTCTTTCAAAGTATCACTACCGATCTTAAATCTACCTGCGGAAAAAAGAGTGTTGACATACATGTTGCATCTTGAGTAACGTGCCGTCGTTCAAAATCTTGCACGGGCCCTCCGACGTCGTGCGGTCGCAAAAGTGGATCGCCTTCACAAACTGATGCCCTCAATCACACAACCACCTACACCTGCGACACCAACGGTAATCGTCTGACGGAAACGAACGCCCTTGGCACGACTACCTTTACGTACAACTCTCTCGGCGAAGTGTTGACCGTCACCGATCCGATGAGTGGCGTGTGGACAAATACCTACGACGGCAACGGCAATCTACTGACAGCGAAAGACGCGCTCAATCACACGACAACCTTGACCTATGGCAGCCAGGGTCAGGTCTTAACGGTTACAGATCCGCGCAACAACACGACTACACTCACGTACGACACGAACGGCAATCTCACGCGCCAGACCGACGCACTAAACAATCAAACCAACATTGCCTACGATGCGCGCGGGCGTGTGACGAGCGTTACGAACGCCCTCAATCAGGTTACAGCTTACGAGTACGATCTGGCGGGACGGCTTAAGAAGGTCATCTATCCGGATACTAACTTTGTGCTCTTCACCTATGACCTGGCAGGTCGACGGACGAAGATCAAAGACCCGCGTGGTTATGAAACCACCTTCGCCTACGACGCCGCCTATCGCCTGACCAGCGAAACCAACGCGGTCAACAACGTCACCACGTACGCGTATGACTTGATGTCGAATCTCACAGGCATGACGGATGCGCTCAATCGTACGACCAACTACTTCTACGACGACTTCAATCGGCTGACGAAGATCAAGTATCCGGAAGCATCGGCCGGAGCTGGCCGGCTTGAAGAAAACTTTGCTTACGATCTGGCTGGCAATCTCGTTACAAAAACCGATCAGGCGGGCCGGGTTACGACGTTGTGCTACGACAACGCCAATCGACTGACGAGCTCCATCGATCCGGCGCAAAAGACGACTGCCTACGAGTACAACGCGCGGTCGCAACAAACGGCCGTCGTTGACGCTATCAACCAGCGCTACGAGTTTGTTTACGACCCGCTTGGTCGTGTCAAACAGGAAAAGAAGGGCGCCGCCACGAAGTCGTTCACATACGATGGCACCGGAAACCGTACGCAGCGCACTGACTATAACGGCGCGATCACGAACTACAGTTACGACGCGCTCAATCGGCTTACAACTATCAGCTATCCTGACACCACTGCGGCGACTTATGGCTACGATGTCTTATCGCGAATGACAACCGCCACAAATCCCGCCGGTACGGTAACGATTGCTTACGACAATCGCAGTCGAGTGGGTTCGGTGACGGATGTTTTTTGGTCAGGTGGTCAGCTACGCCTACGACG
>JBAPXA010000150.1:0-1551 GCA_049283975.1 Pyrinomonadaceae bacterium
ATTGAATAGCCATGGCCGTGAGGCCGTGGATGCCGAAAAATCAATCGTCGAGCGCCGAAGGTGCGGCATTAATTCGCAGTGAATAAATGTCGGCCCTGCGGGCCTCGATTTCAGCTTGAGGCTCGCAAGCCACGGCCTTACGGCCATGGCTATTGAATCCCGCGCCTTCGGCGCTGCCGTCGTCGTGATCGGAATGACAACTTATGAGTCACGAATATTAATACCGTTTCAACGGTTTCATCGTGGCTCCCGATTAGAGGGAAACCGTTAAAACGGTTCGGCGCTTTGTAGGAACTCGATGCACCGGGCTGAAGCCCGGTGTGACTAAGATAATGACAACCAATCAAACAAAGATCTTCATAGCTGACGAAGTCAGCGACAGTGGACTGGAACCGCTGCGTGCTGCCGGTTTCGCGATCGACAAGAGAACCGGTCTGGCGCCGGCTGATTTAGTCGCTGCCATACAAGGCTGCGAAGGTCTCGTCGTTCGTAGCGAAACCAAAGTAACCGATGCCCTGATGAGCAGTGCGCCGCAACTAAGAGTCGTCGGGCGAGCGGGAGTGGGCGTAGACAATATCGACGTGCCGAGTGCCACGGCCCGCGGCATCGTCGTGATGAATGCGCCCGATGGGAACACGATTACTACGGCCGAGCACACGATGGCGCTGTTGATTGCGCTCGCGCGCAGCGTGCCGCAAGCGAATTCAAGTTTGCATTCCGGACTTTGGGAACGAAAGAGTTTCGTAGGCGTCGAGTTACAGGGGAAAACCCTCGGCATTATTGGTCTGGGCCGTATCGGTCGGGCCGTCGCCAGCCGCGCGCGTGCTTTTGGGATGACTTGCGTGGCCTATGATCCTTTCATCGCCCCGGAGCAAGCTCGCGATCTGGAAATTGAAGTAGCTCCGCTCGACGATGTTTTCGCGCGCGCTGATTTTCTTACCGTGCACACACCCCTAACGAATGAGACGCGGGGCATCGTTGGTCGTGAAGCCTTTAGCCGGATGAAACCTGGGGTGCGCATTGTTAATTGCGCTCGCGGTGGGCTGGTTGATGAAGCAGCCTTGGCTGAGGCGATAACGAAGGGCCTCGTGTCCGGTGCCGCGCTTGACGTATTTGAAAAGGAACCCCCGGCGCCAGATCATCCCTTGCTGGCTTTGCCTCAAGTGATCGCCACACCGCATCTCGGCGCCTCAACCACTGAGGCGCAGGAAGGGGTGGCCTTCACTGTGGCCGAGCAGATGCGCGACTATCTTTTGACTGGTGCCTTGCGCGGAGCCGTCAACGTGCCGGCGCTGGGCGCCAAAGAGCTGCTCGCCTTGCAGCCTTACATTCAACTCGCAGACAGTCTCGGCCGTTTTCAGGCGCAGCTTATCAATGGTGCGGTTGCGGAGGTAAAACTGGAATACTCCGGCGAGCTGGTTGACCTGAATGCCGCACCAGTTACCAGAGCTTTCCTGGCCGGACTGATGCGTGATGTCAGCGCGCGCGTCAACGCCGTGAACGCTTTTCTAATTGCCGAAGAGCGCGGCATTACGGTGACGACTTCATATA
>JBAPXA010000151.1:0-12547 GCA_049283975.1 Pyrinomonadaceae bacterium
GCGACGACCGTGCCCTTTCTGCCGAATGATAGGGCGAGGGGTATTCCGATAAACGCCATCACGACTACACTGAAGGGTGCGGCATACTTTCGCTGCAGTGCTACTGCTAAAGCCGATACTTCCACCCCGCGACGTCGCGCGGCAATTAAGTAGTTGTTTAAGCCGCGCGCGCTTAGCTGCGAGGGTTTGTCGATGGTCGGTTTGAATATGGCCACCGGTTCGATCTCGATTTCGATTTGCGGCGCGGTCTGCCGCTCAATCTCCATCCCCTGAAAACGCAAAACCTCGGCATCACGCAAAGCGATCCGATTCGTTGCGGTCCATTGCGCACTGCTGCCACTCGTCACCACGGTCGAGTGCACACCTTCAGCATCGAATTCATAAATCGTTGGTTGCTCGAGAGTGTTTGTCTGCTCATTGAGCTCATAGGAGTACAGCCGAGTACTCTCTGCCGAGGCGAGCCATTGGCGGCCGGTTCCAGTCATGGCACGCGCTTCCCCTCCCTTAATCTGCGCCCGTAAGGAGTCTTGTCTAACGTTGCTGTAAGGCATCAGATGTTCCTGGACCATCCACGTGCCGGCGGCCCCAACAACAGCGAATAGCAGACCCGGTACCATCAAGCGATAGACACTTTGTCCCGAAGCCCACCAGGCGATCGTTTCATTTCGTCGTGAGAGGAGAGCGTACGTCAGCAGCGCAGCTACTAACATCGACGCGGGAAATAACTCAACGGTGATTAGCGGCAGCAAAAATAGGATGTAACGCGCAACCAACCCGAGTCCCACTCGATTGGCGGCAATGAAGCGCCACAGTTCAAAAAGAGTGAAAACGATGAAGATGGCGACCAGCGCGACAAACGTAAGACCAAAGCTCGAGCTAAGACTGCGAAACAAACCGATATCGAGCAGACTGGGAAAGCCGGATCGTGCGACACCGATAGTGTGTGTCGCTGCCACTTCCGCTGGGATGTTTGTCCTCCGTCTTGATTTTCTAAAGCGTAAAGAGATCGACGGCAGCCGAGGTAGGGTCAGGAAAACCAAGCACAGGCCGAGCATTAACACGGTAGCGGCCCAGGCACCGACGACTACGGGAACACTGCCCGAGCGCGACAGAGACTCGCCAAGTAGCGAGATGAGGTAATAAACAACCAGGATAGCTATGGCCAAAAGCACGCCAATTCCCTTGCCTCCGCGTCTCACGCGAAGTCCCAGCGCACCGCCCAGCAAGGCGAAAACGATTGGAGAAATCGAAAGTGCGAGGCGTCGATGAAGGGTTCTTTGTGTTGCTGCCTGTTGCTTTGCCGTACCTGATGATGAGTAACTTCTCAACTGCTGCCAATCCATCTCCTCCGGTTCAATCTCACTGCCATCAAGGCGTGACATTAACTGGGCCCGGCCGGTGTTGATTGAGAGGCGGAGCTGGTCCAGTCTCTCTACCACGTACGAGTTCTTTTCAGTCTCCGCCGCCGCCGGCAGCTTCGTTGCGACCGCATCGCGCAAGACAAGTTCTGAAACGTTCCCGGAGGAGTCGATGCGGCCGGATCTGGCGGTGACGACTCTGGTGGAGCCGTCGGCCTGGTGGGAGTAGAGAAAGACTCTGCCCCACGCGCCAGTGGTCTTGTCGCCATCACGCACATAGATCACATAACCGGGAATTTCCGTGTTGAAGGTTCGCGGTTCAACCGGCGACTCGAGTTTCTTCAACGCAGCTTCGACAGCAGCCCGTTTAAGATCGCGCGCAGCGCGCGGCGCCTCGACGAGTTGAATGTAAGTGGTTGCGCCCCCGACTACTACTCCGATCACAAGCACGGGCCACAGCATCGTCCAAGTGCCCACGCCGGCAGCTCGCATCGCTACAATCTCGCTATCGCTACCCATGCGTGCGTAGCCAACGATGATTCCAGCCAGCACCGCGGTAGGGAGCGAGAGGATCAATACGTTTGGCAGGAATGCGGCGCCGAGCTCGGTTAGCAACGCAACAGGAATCTGCGCATACAAGGCTATCTCGGCAAAGCGACCCGCTTGCTGTACGAATAGCAGGGCCGTAAGCAGTGCGAATGTGAGGAGCACGTACGGTAGAGCTGCACGAGCAACGTAGCCGGCAATTAAGCTTCTCGATCTCATTGGCTAAATTGTAGGGGAGAATCTATCCCAACAACACCTGGCGAGTCTCTACCGGAAGCTTTGGCGAATTCGCGGTTGACGTTCAAGCACCCTTCCAATTAGTTGATGTGTTAGTTCACTGATCTCCCGCATGGTGCCGGGCGATACTTCATGTGATTCTTTAGCAAAAGCATTTGGTCCCAACTTCTGGGTAGCGCGTAGTTGACGCTGCACTTTGCGCGATAAGGCAGTTCCCTGCCCGTGACTACAAGAGCGACACCTAAGTTGCAGGTCGGATCCCATGAAGGCGAGCTCGCTGTCATTGAAAGTCCTTTGGCATTCGCCACAGAGCTTGATGTCTGGCAGGAAGCCTTCCAACTTCAAAAGCCACACCTCGAAGTACCTGAGAATCATTTCCATGTCCGCCGGCGCGCTGGCTACTGCCTCGAGGCAAGCCTTCAGCATCCGGAAAAGCTTTTCATTCTTTTGGTAGGGGGGTGAGAAGTCGATGATCAGGTCAGCCATGTAGGCGAGCCCTGCAAGAATCTCAGCATCGCGAAACAGGTTAAAGTGCGACTTGAGGATCTCTGTCTGGCCTAGAGAAACGAGTTCCTGGTTTTCCTTTTGATAAAAGCTTAGCTGCAAGAGAGTGAACGGCTCGAGCGCGGCTCCGAAGCGGTTCTTGAGGCGGCGGCAACCCTTTGCCACTCCTCTTATCAACCCATTTCCGTGCGTTAAGCAAACGACGATCTTGTCTGCCTCGGCGAGGTTGTAAGTTCTCAGGACCAGCGCTTCAGTTTCTGAAAGAGCCATTAGTAGGAGGCCCCACTATCTATGTCCATGATCTTAGAAAGGAATAAAGTAAAGAATCCAGGCGAGGGCCAGTCCGATAATCATGAACTCGGCAAACACCTTAATCCCGTAGAGGAAGCGTTCCCGCAGATTGTCTTTAGCCACAATCCCGAACACGGCGGCTACGAGAAAAGCGAACAATGTCATTACCAGAAAATGCCTCATGATTTTCTCTCCGCGGAAATATCAAACGCGTCCAGCATCACCAGGTAATTGAGCAGCCCCGCGATTAGAAGAAATGTAGTGCCGTATTCATAAGTGGCGCGCGCTGCCGACTGCGGATCGTCAGCAAAGCCCACGCCGAAAAACCAACTGGCCAGGTACAACAGTCCCGAACCCAGATTTGCGATCATCGGCGGAATCTGAAGCAAAGCGGAAAGGCCTTGCTCTTCACCGCCAACGCTGAACATGTGACCGCCCATCAGCAAACCGCACACAAAACAAATCCAGACAGCCCCGCCGAGAATTAGGGCTCGCGCCCAATGCCCTTGCAACAAGTGGCCAGCACCGGGAAAGAACCAGCCGGCGGCTCCCATGGCCCAGGCCCGTGCGGGGGCCTCGTCAGGATCCTTCTCTTTCAACCTCTCTTTATGCAACGCATCGCCTCCGATTCAACAGTTTCTCGTTAAGGTATTACGTCAACTACCACCAGATCAGTTTCGGCCCGCAGCCTCATTAACCTTCATCTTTTTTCTAAGGAGTCGTGGCGCCGACCCTTCAATGGCTACCTTAACAGCCGGCCCCTCAGAATCGACAAATCAGTAAAGCAGGTACTGCTCTCTCAGCTTACGGAACTCCGCCAGCGGTTCATGCCACCGAGCCTCGATCGTCTTTAGCGAGTCACCTCGTTCGAACGACTCGCGCAGGCTCGACGTGCCTGCAATTACATCAAAGGGATTACGATCATAGACGTATTCATACGGCGGTTCTTTCCAGCGAAATTCATTCGGATACATATCGAATAAGAGTTTCACCATGGCCACGCCCGCGATGACCGGCTCGAACTCGTTCCGGTTAAGCACGTGAATTTGGACGCCACCGCAGCTAACGCCACCGTGCTTCTGGAAGGTTGGTCGGAAGACACAGCTGCGAAAGAAAACAGCGGGAAGGTTAAGTTCATTTAGTGCGTCAGCATATTCCTCAGGTTGTACATAAGGTGCGCCGACCAACTCAAAAGGCTTTGTAGTTCCCCTTCCCTCAGAAATCTGGGTCCCTTCGAAGTGCACCGTTCCGGGGAAGACGGTGGCGGAATCGATGGTGGGAATGTTTGGCGAAGGCAAGACCCAGGGCGCGTCAGTTTCATCCTGCCAATATTCGCGCGCCCAGCTCTCCATCGGAACAACCTCCAGGTCACAGCCAATCCCAAAGTGCCCGTTGAAGAGTCGCGCCAATTCGCCGAGAGTCATTCCATGTCTGGTAGGAATAGGAAACTGACCGACGAACGACGCTTGCTCGGGTTCCAACACATTGCCCGAAACTCCCTGCCCGGCGATTGGGTTCGGCCGATCACATACAACTACCTTTTTACCGAACTGTTTTGCCGCGCGCATGCAATTGGCCATTGTGTAAGCGAAGGTATAGATGCGACAGCCAACATCCTGCATATCAAAAACGAGTACGTCCACGTTTTCGAGCATTGCTTTTGTAGGTTCGCGGGTTTCGCTGTAGAGCGAGTGAATCGGCAAGCCGGTTATCAGATCAACGGCGTGAGACGTCTCAATCATATTGTCCTGAACGTCGCCCCGAATTCCGTGCTGCGGACCAAACAAGGCCGTCAGGTTCACTTCCGGATGACCAAAGAGCAGATCGGCTGCGTGGTGAAACGCGTGGTTTACAGACGCCTGGTTGCAAATCAAGCCCACTCGTGCGCCGTGCAATGATTCGGGTGGCGCCTCGAGTAGTCTTTCAAGTCCCAGTCTTACAGGAATTCTTCTATTCATTGTTAAGAGATAGGTTGAACTAGTTCTGGTTAAAGTAAAAGCTGAAGTCTAGCCGCACAGCACTGAACCGCCATTGACGTTGAGTATTTCTCCCGTGATGTGCCTGGCCCAGTCGCTACAAAGAAAGACGATCGGCCTGGCGATGTCGTCGGCAGTGGCGATCGCACCAACGGGAATACTCTTAGCTATCGCTTCCCGGCCTTCTCCGTCCAACGCTGCTGCCGACATATCAGTTTCAACCCAACCGGGCGCCACTGCGTTGACGTTAATTCCGGACGGCCCCAACTCCACAGCCAGCGACTTCGTGAAGGCGATTTGGGCACCCTTTGAAGCCGCATAATTGGAATAATTTGCTTCACCCCTTTGACCCGCGGTCGAAGAGACGATAACGATGCGGCCAAAGCGCTGTTGCTTCATCACCGGCACCGCTGCCTGGCAGAGAGTCCAGGTGCCGCGCAGGTTAACCTGGATGGTCTTGTCCCACAGGCCTTCAGGCATTTGATCTACTGGTGCGCCCTCCCAAATCCCCGCATTGCAGATAAGGAAATCCAATCTCAAGAAGCGTTGAATTGTGTCGGCAACCAGTCGCTTTGCTTGCCAGAGTTCTGAAACATCTGCCTGGATGGCTAAGGCCTTCCCTCCCCTGGCTTCCGCTTGCGCTACGACCTCAGCGGCGGCTTCTTTGTTTGAGCGATAATTGACTACTACGTGAACGCCAAATTCAGCCAGTCGCTCCGCGACGGCTCGGCCAATTCCTCTCGAAGCTCCGCTGACGAGAGCCACGCGACCGCGCAACTGAAAGGACTCAGTTTCCATCGTGTCTCCCTGCTGCGCTGCTAATGTAATTTGTGATGGGAATTGTCGGCTTTAAGAGGAGCATTGATCGAAGGTTTCCGAAGCTTCGACGTCCTGGGCGTAACGCGTAGCTTCACTTACAAAATGACTAAACAGAGCTTGCGAGAGCTTGTCTTCTTTCCACCCCATTTCCGGGTGCCATTGCACTGCCGACACGAATCGATCTGAGCGCGGATCCTCGAGAGCTTCAACAACACCGTCGGCAGTCCAGGCAGTCGCCACCAAATTATTGCCGAGACTCCCGATAGCCTGGTGATGATGGCTGTTGACCAAAGCAGCGTCCGCTTCCGCCAGAGTTGCCAACAAACTTCCCTCCAGTAACTTAACGCGATGAGAAGGGCGTTCTCGCGGCGGCCCTTGTTGATGTTTGATAGCGCCTTCAAGCTGCGCGGTAATGTCCTGAATCAAAGTACCACCGCGCGCGACGTTTAAGACCTGCATGCCAAAACAGATTCCCAATACCGGAATACGGCGTTTTTCGATCTCGGCGAGAACAAGCAAATCAGTTTCATCCTTAACGTGATGCACGTTGCCTAAGGCCTGATGCGGTTCGTGCCCGTAGCGCAGTGGATCGACATCCGAATCGCTTCCCGGCAGCAAAATTCCATCCATGCTGTCGATTACGGAATTAAGGTAAACGGCATCGGGTATGAGACTGATATGTACCGGCGCGCCCCCCGCTGCCTCTATGGCTTCGCTGTAGTGGCGCGATAGGTAGAAGCGATCAGTTTCGAGCTCCAACCGCATCGTGATTCCAATTCTAGGTCGATAGTCTGACATTTCGATACAGAGCGCTAAGAGTTCTGGTTCTTCTTTTCAGCGGGAGCGTTGAACAAATATCGCTGCATCGCAGTGCGCCAACTAAGGCGTTCACTGGAAGCGCAAGCAATGATACCGCAAAGTTGCCACTGATGCAGTTTCGCAATTGCCGAGTGGTACTGATCTCATGGGTCCGAATCAGACCCTAATCCAAGATCGCTAGTGATCACGCCAAACCGCACCAGTACCGAAAAGTTCGCCTCCTTGACTTACATTCGAGCGAATTTCTATAGTGCTTGCTAACCGAGATGCAAAAAGAATCAACCAGAATTCGTAGCACAACTGTCCTGCTTGTGCGCAAAGACGGACGTGTTGCGCTCGCTGGTGATGGCCAGGTCACGCTCGGAGAAACGATCATGAAGGGCACCGCGAAAAAGGTGCGGCGCCTCTACAACGATCGCATTCTTGCGGGCTTTGCTGGAGCTACCGCTGATGCCTTCTCGTTGCTGACGCGTTTCGAAAGCAAACTTGAGCAGTACCACGGCAACCTTGAACGTGCTTCGATCGAACTTAGCAAGGAATGGCGCACGGATAAAATGCTGCGACATCTGGAAGCATTGCTCGTGGTCGCGGATGCAAAAACTTCATTTCTACTTTCCGGTACGGGCGACGTGATAGCACCAGACGACGGGGTGCTCGCGATCGGATCCGGCGGCAGTTATGCGCTCGCGGCCGCGCGCGCATTAATGAAACATACAGAGCTTTCCGCGCGGGATGTGGCCGTCGAGGCTCTTACCATCGCCGGTGAAATCTGCATCTACTCGAATCAGAATATTGTCGTAGAAGAACTGGAATAACAGTCACCGTCTCAAGCAAACACCGGCACTATGGTTATTTATCTCGAAGGAGAAGTGGACGAAGCGGTTCGGCTCGATGATATGACGCCGCGCCAAATCGTCGCGGAGCTCGATAAGCACGTCGTTGGCCAGGGCAAGGCGAAGCGTGCAGTGGCAATCGCATTGCGCAATCGCATCCGCCGGCAAAAACTGCCTGCCGAGATGGCGGTAGACGTGATGCCAAAGAACATCATCATGATCGGGTCGACCGGCGTCGGTAAAACCGAGATCGCGCGCAGGCTCGCGCGTATGTCTGACTCTCCTTTTCTAAAAGTAGAAGCTTCCAAGTTTACGGAAGTGGGATACGTTGGCCGCGACGTCGAAAGCATGATTCGCGATCTGACAGAAATCTCGATCGACATGACACGCCAGGAAAAGATCGAGGAGATTGCCGAGAAAGCGGAGTTGAACGTCGAGGAGCGAATTCTGGATCTGCTGCTTCCGCCGCCACGTTCGGTTAGTCAATTCAGTTTTGATTCGGATACTGACGAAACTCAGACCGAACCCGATACCGGTTTGACTGATGAAAACTTTCAACGGTCGCGCGAAAAGTTTCGCACCCAATTACGCAGCGGCAAGCTCGACAACCGGATGGTTGAAATTGAAGTACGGGAGAAAAATTTTCCGGTGATCGAATTGGCTGGTCCCCAGGGCGTCGAGGAGATGGGGATCAACATGAAGGATATGCTCGGCAATATCTTTCAGGGCCGTTCGAAGCGCAGCAAGATGCGAGTCAGTGAAGCGATGGAGCATCTGATGCAGGAAGAGGAAGAGCGGCTTATCGACATGGATCAAGTTGCCCGCGCCGCTATCGAGCGAGTCGAATCTTCAGGCATGATCTTTCTAGATGAAATTGACAAGATTGCCGGCCGCGAATCGGGTCACGGACCGGATGTGTCACGAGAAGGCGTGCAACGAGATATCCTGCCGATCGTCGAAGGCACCACGGTTAATACGCGTTACGGAATGGTTCGCACCGACCACATCCTGTTTATCGCCGCCGGCGCGTTCCATGTTTCCAAACCTTCGGACCTGATTCCGGAACTCCAGGGGCGCTTTCCGATTCGCGTTGAATTGGATTCGTTAACCGTCGAAGACTTCAAGAGAATTCTGACTGAGCCGAAGAATGCTTTGATCAAGCAGTATCAGGCGATGATGGAGACCGAGGGCGTCACGATCGACTTTACTGAAGATGCGATTGATGCCGTCGCCAACTTTGCCGCGCGCGTAAATGATCAGACGGAAAATATCGGCGCTCGCCGTTTGCAAACGATCATGGAAAAGCTACTCGAGGACATAAGTTTTGAAGGCCCTGATTTACAACCAAAGAAGCAGCGCATCGATGCCGCTTACGTGGATGACAAGTTGTTGGAGACCGTCAAAGACCAGGATCTCAGTCGCTACATTCTGTGAGAGAAAAATTGCCGCCCACCTCTCGAACCTTGTTCCCCTCATTTACAAGTCAACAAAAGGCCTGGTGTCTGCTGCTCATCGCCTCCGCGTTCATAGCGGGTTGTGGTAAGCGCCGGCCGCCATTGCCACCCGTTGAACGAGTGCAACAACGTACGGAGCTGCTTTCGGGCGCGCAACGTGGTAATCAGGTGACTTTAAGTTGGCCGGCGCCACTCAGAAACGCAGCGGATCAGAGTGTGCAGAGCATTCGGCGCATCGATGTCTACCGCCTGGCAGAGAAGCCTACCGCCCCCCTGCCGCTAACGGAGGAGGAGTTTGGCGCTCGCTCGACGCTAATTGGATCAGTTACCTATGACGAGATAAAGACGGCCGGCGACACCTTGACCTATACCGACACGCTTGAACTGGCGGGCCAGCCGGCGCGGTTACGCTATGCTGTGCGTTACGTCAATGCGTCCGGGCAACGTGCGGCATTCTCAAATTTCCTGCTGATTGAACCTTCAGCGCGCGTGGCGCAACCGCCCACCCTGACGGCGACGGGCAAGGAGTTGACCGAATCAGCGATAACGATTAACTGGACACCGCCGGGCGCGAATATCGACGGTTCCACCCCCGTGAACCTGCTTGGCTATAACGTGTACCGCATCGATCAAGCGCAACGAGAAAGCGGGGATACGCCACTCAACAGCTCGCTTATCCCCGGAACTCAGTTCGCTGATCAGAATTTTGAGTTTGGCCAAAGCTATCAATACTTCGTGCGTTCGGTTTCGCTGGGAACAGACGGCGCTCAGGTTGAGAGTCTTAACTCCAATTCGCTCTCAATCGCGCCGCGCGATACCTTCCCGCCTTCGACGCCTTCGTCTATCACCATTGCGCCCGCTCCCGGTCGGCTTTCGATCTTCTTCCCGGCCAATCCGGAGGGAGACATCGCCGGTTATACGATCTACCGCGCTACCGATCCCAACTTACCGAAAGAAAGTTGGACGAAACTTACTTCAGCCTTGCTGGAGAGAACTACTTTCCAGGATGAGAACGTCGAGTCTGGTAAACGTTACTACTACTATCTGACGGCGACCG
This sequence comes from Pyrinomonadaceae bacterium, assembly GCA_049283975.1. Classification (GTDB taxonomy): domain Bacteria; phylum Acidobacteriota; class Blastocatellia; order Pyrinomonadales; family Pyrinomonadaceae; genus PSRF01. The sequence continues at coordinate 9,895 of JBAPXA010000151.1, forward strand.
ACAGGGCCGGCAATGTAAGTCCGCCATCGGAAGTAATCTCTGAAATCGTTCCCTGACGCAAGATGAAACTCTGTCGCTTCCTTCATCCGAGATCTGCTGAGCCACGCTACGGGATAATGGCGGGCGATACGGTTTGTCCGGTTACGCCAGACGAGTATCTCAATCCGGGGGCAGCTCCGCGCTCGCAAGCCGCGGTGGGGTTGAGTGAGATTCGGCTTCTCTCGCCAGTAACACCTTCAAAGATAGTCTGCGTCGGGCGCAACTATCGCGAACACGCAGTGGAGTTAGGAAACAAGATGCCGGAAGAGCCGCTGCTCTTTTTGAAAGCGCCGTCGGCTCTGATTGGTCCTGAAGATGCGATCGAATTGCCGCCGCAATCTGTGCAAGTTGAACACGAAGGTGAACTCGGAGTAGTCATCGGTCGCACCGCGCACCGCCTGCAGGCGGGTGAAGATCCGCTTGCCTTTGTTCTCGGATACACCTGCGTCAATGATGTGACAGCTCGCGATCTACAACGCAAAGACGTGCAATTCACGCGCGGCAAGTCGTTTGACACGTTTTGCCCAGTCGGGCCAGTAATTGTTACGGATCTCAATCCTCTGGACACCACAGTCATCACGCGGCTCAACGGTGAGATTAGGCAGCAAGGTCGCACTTCTGACATGGCCTTTACGGTTCCCTTCCTGATTAAATACATCGCTGACATCATGACACTTAATCCCGGCGACCTGATCGCTACGGGTACCCCCGCGGGCGTGTCACGGATGAAGCCGGGCGATGTGGTTGAAGTCGAAGTTGCGGGGGTTGGGGTTTTGCGAAATCAAATTCAGGGGAGCTAGGCTTTCATCATCGTTTGCAGTAGGAGGCATTTATGAAGTTCTTTCTTGATACCGCTAACTTAAAGGAAATAAGTGAGGCAGCTAAGCTGGGACTCGCCGATGGCGTTACGACAAATCCATCTTTGATTGCAAAGGAAGGCGATGTCGATTTTAAGGAACACATCGCGGCGATCTGTAGGATCGTTTCCGGTCCTGTATCGGCAGAAGTAACCAGCGAGGACATCGAGGGCATGGTGCGTGAAGGCCGTGAGTATGCGGCCATCGCGGGGAACGTGGTCGTGAAATGTCCCCTAACGCGAGCCGGACTAACAGCTACTCATCAACTCGATAGCGAAGGGATCAAAGTGAATGTGACGCTCTGCTTTTCGGCGGCCCAGGCTATCCTGGCTGCGAAAGCCGGAGCATCGTTCATTAGTCCCTTCCTCGGGCGGCTCGATGATATTGGTGAGAATGGTTTGGTATTGCTGAGCGACATCATCGAAGTCTATCGCAACTACGAGTGGAAGACTGAAGTGCTGGCAGCGAGCATTCGTCATCCCATTCATGCCATTGAAGCGGCGCGCATGGGGGCGGATATTGCGACGATGCCCTTCAAGGTAATTGACCAGATGTTCAATCACCCGCTTACCGATAAGGGGCAGGCGCAATTCCTGGCGGATTGGCGCAAGAGTGGTCGCAAGTAAGATGATTACGGTGCGGGCCTGCAAATACGACGGCTCCGAGCACCGCCGCTGGCTGGCCACGGTCGTAAAGCAAGAAGGTTCTTTGCTAGTCCTGGATGCGTCGTTCTCGGAAGAGATCAGTCACGAATTGCTGGGGACGATCGTGAGCGGTACGAGGAGTACCGAATACTATTGGCTTGATCGGTGGTACAACGTGTTCCGGTTCTCGCAGCCAAATGGGGAGTTGCGTAGTTATTATTGCAACGTCAACATTCCGCCGGAATTCGATGGTCAAACACTCAGTTACGTCGATCTGGACATTGATATTCTAGTCGAGCCGGACTTAACGTATCGCGTTGTGGATCTGAAAGACTTTGAACAAAATGCGCGACGTTACGATTACTCCGCCGAAGTACAAACGAATGCCAGTCGCGCTCTGATCGAATTGATCGATCTGATTGAGAGTCGCGCCTTTCCCTTCACCGAGTCTAAAGTCATCAACGAATAACCTATGACCTCCAAACAACAACCGCAGCCGGCAAAGTCAAAACTAGACAAGCTTCGTGAGCGTCATCGCGAAGCAGAATTAGGCGGCGGGCAGGATCGTGCTGAAAAGCAACATGCCGCCGGCAAGATGACAGCGCGCGAACGCATTGAGTTTCTGCTTGATGAGGAAACATTCGAAGAGTTCGATAAGCTGGTCGTGCATCGCTCCCACGATTTTGGCCTCGAGAAACAAGTGTATCCTGGCGACGGCGTAGTTACGGGTCATGGCTTGATCGATGGACGGCGAGTGTTTGTGTTTGCCCAGGACTTCACCGTATTCGGCGGCTCGCTTTCAGAAACTCATGCCGAAAAAATCTGCAAGGTGATGGATCTTGCAATGAAGGTTGGCGCGCCCGTTATCGGTCTAAACGATTCCGGCGGTGCTCGGATTCAGGAAGGCGTTCTCAGTTTGGGTGGTTATGCAGACATCTTTCTGCGCAACACCCTCGCGAGCGGTGTGATCCCCCAGATAAGTTGCACCATGGGGCCCTGTGCCGGTGGCGCTGTCTACAGCCCGGCGATCACTGATTTCAACATCATGGTCAAGGACACGTCCTACATGTTTATCACCGGTCCGGATGTAATTAAGACCGTGACTCATGAGGA
>JBAPXA010000152.1:0-3063 GCA_049283975.1 Pyrinomonadaceae bacterium
AATGCTGGAAAAGATCACCACAGTCGCGAGCGCCGCGACCGCCAGCCGGTGCCGCATGGCGAAAGCCAGCAAGCGTGAGTACCCGCTGTCGATCCAGCTATAGAAGCCGCGGCGGGAAGCAGGCGCACCGTGACCTCCCTTGGCATCGTCCACCCGAATCATGCGCGAACTCATCATGGGCGTCAGCGTAAAGCAGACCAACAAACTCACGAGGATTGCGACTGCCGCAGTGATGCCAAATTGATAGAGAAATCTGCCGGAGATCGAGGACATGAACGACACAGGAAGAAAAATGACGACCAGCGAAAACGTCGTAGCCATAACCGCGGGGCCAATATCGCGCGTTGCTTCTCTGGCGGCGTCTCTGGCGTTCATCCTCTTTTCTTCGATAAAGCGGAAGATGTTCTCTAAAACGACAATCGCGTCGTCTATTACGACTCCCACCATGAGCACAAGCGCCAGCATCGTCACGCTATTGAGGGTGAAGTCCAGCGCGCGCATCATTCCGAATGTGGAGATGACTGAACAAGGGATGGCGACCGCGGCGATCACGGTCGAGCGCCATGATCGCATAAAGAGAAAGACTACCAGGCTGGCCAGGATACTACCGAGCACCAAGTGTACTTCGATTTCGTGCAAAGCCGACTCAATGTAACGCGACTGGTCGCGAATCGTTTCCAGCTTGACGTCTGTGGGCAATTGGGAAGCTACACGCGGCAGCTCTCTTTTGATCCCATTGATGACTTCTATGGTGTTGGCCCCGGACTGTCGTCGGATTTGCAACGTGACCGTAGGCACACCGTTCAGACGAGCAAGTGAACGCTGTTCTTTCGTTCCATCCTCAACTCTGCCCACGTCGCGCAGTCTGATCGGCGAGCCCTCCACGGTCGCTATTACCAGATCCTCAAAGGCCCGCGCATCCGCATAGCGACCCAGCGTTCGCAGTACCAGTTCTTCGCGACCGGTATTCACATTTCCGCCCGGGATGTCAGCGTTTTGACGTGACAGAGCCAGGCGGACCGCAGTGATGGGAATTTGATAGGCTGCCAGGCGCTCGGCATCAACCCAAATGTTGATGGCGCGGTCCAGACCTCCAACCACCCGCACCTCACCGACCCCACCCACGCGTTCGAGTTGAACCCGGGCAGTCTTATCTGCTAGCTCCGTAAGTTCCCTGATTGAACGATCTCCGGAAAGAGAAATCGTCATGACGGGTGCGCTGTCGTTGTCAAACTTTTGTATAACCGGCGGCGTAGCGTCCTCCGGAAGTTGTCTAACGACTGTTGCCACGCGGTCGCGCACATCCTGGGCGGCGGTTTCCAGATCGCGATCCAATTTAAAGGTCGCAATTACAATCGAACTTCCCTGACCTGTGATCGAGCGAAGTTCGTCGATCCCATCAACGGTGTTAACGACCTCTTCGATTTGCTGGGTAATCAGCGACTCTACTTCTTCAGGGGATCCTCCGGGCAAGCTGGTACGGACGCTAACGGTCGGAAGATCCACAGACGGGAAACGATCAACGCCAAGGCGGAAAAAACCAGCCGCGCCGACAACGACGAGCGATAAGACGATCATCGTTGCGAAAACCGGACGGCGAATACAGATTTCAGCTAGTTTTTGCATTTAAGAATGGTCTTTGGTCTTAGGTTTTTGGTCTTTGTGTTTTCAAAGACCAAAGATCAAAAACCCAAGACCGCTTTATTCTACGACTTCGACTGCCTGACCGGATTGCAGGTTGCCCGGATCGACTATCACCTGGTCGCCAACGTTGACGCCGGCAACAATTTCCGTCCATTCCCCATTGCGACGACCGGTCGTCACCGGCTTCTCCAGTGCTTTTCCATTCTGCACCACAATAACTTTTTCGATGCCGGCAAAGGTCACAATCGCCTTGCTGGGAACGGTCGCCACCATCTGGGCATCGTTCGTCACGATTTCGGCATGAGCAAAGGCTCCGGGCCGCAGCTTGCCGTTATTACGAACATCCGCTTCTACCAACAGCATGCGGCTCTGCTGAGCAATGACCGGACTCAAACGCATGATCTGACCGAGATAAACATTCGTATCGCCATCGATGGTTACACGTACGTTTTGACCTGAACGCACGTTCTTCGCTTCCCGCTCGGGTACTTCCGCTCGCAGTCGCAAGGGATCCATTTTGACGATATTCACCACCGGCGCGCCAGCGGCCAGGTATTCCCCGACACTAGCGCGCTTTTCCTGCACGATGCCGTCAAGGGGCGCATGCACCGCAGTGTCGGCTAACTGCTGACGGGTTAGTGACAACTCCGAGCGCCGCTGCGCCATTACTGCCTGACGATTTCGAATCTCTTCAATAGCGTCCTGATAACGACTAAGGGCAACTTTGTAGGTAGCATCGGCGGCGTCGAAATCCGATCGCGCCACCACGCCCTGCTCGACGAGTTTGCTGGAACGGTCGCGATTAACGCGCGCTTCGTCAAGCACCGCGCGCGCCTGCCGCACTGTCCCAGTCTGTTCGGGATTCACGTTGTCGTCTCTGCCATCCGGCGATAAACCCAAACGGGCTCGCGCCTGAGCAAGCGCTGCCTCAGCCTGTTGCACACGTAGGTTGTAATCCTGCGGCTCGACTTGGGCTATCACTTGCCCGCGCCGCACAACGCTACCGAGATCCACTGTGATCGAGCGCAGCCGGCCCGGCACTTTCACACTTGCTGTTGTTTGATCGTAAGCGGCGAGCGTGCCGTTAGCTTTGACGGCTTCGCCAAAGGGCGTTTCCTCAACACGCGCAGTTTTCACCTGCCGAGCCGCTTGCCCATCGCCGGCACGAGCCTGTCTGGCGCCTGCGGGATATTGGCTCTTGCAGCCGGCGAGGATGAGACTGACTAACAACACGCCGCCAATTAGCCATGCGCGGCACTGCGCGGAATGCGAAGAAGGCTGTACCTGAGGATCGCGTATCATCAAAATCTATCGTAAACCTATTGGCCTCTTATACATCAGCATCAGCGGGGTTTTGCCAGTCTAACACGGCGACTCTCGGGACGATGAATCGCGGGATCGCGTTGTGAGAGTTCTGCA
>JBAPXA010000153.1:0-2886 GCA_049283975.1 Pyrinomonadaceae bacterium
AGTGGTCAATCCGTTCGCACCTGGTGCGATCAATGACATCTACGTTTCTGAACGTAAGAACGAGAGCGATTCGTGGGGTACTCCTATCTATCTCGATACCATCAATTGCCCAACCTGTTTCGGAGGACTTCCCACTATTCGCGCGGGCGGAAAGGAAATTTGCTGGATGGGAAATCGCGCCGATAGCTATGGCGACACGGATATCTACTGCGCGCAACGTCGTTAGTGCGGCGGCTCACCAGTTTTAGTAATAAAGGAACGGGCAACAATGAGTCGCCCGTTTCTCTTCGTACCGACGCATTGGGCGCTAGGGCCGCATTAGAGATGACTCGGTACAGTACGGAAGCGGACCGAGTCGAACTAACCTCAGCTTTGTTAACTCAGCTAAAATCCGACGCGAATCTGAGCGCTCGCAAATTCTATTTCCTTAACTTCGTGGCTTCTTCGAACGGCTAAGCTAATCCGACTATGGATCTATTTCTTCCCGCCGCAGTTCATCTTCCAGAGCTATGAACAGCGTTCCGGCTTCGCCCTCGATCTCGTAGCCGATCAATTCTCCAGAATCGTAGCCCTGCCGTATCCGGCCGCGCCCTCGTTTAGCAACGACGCGCTCCCCTTTCTTAAACTTGAAGACGGAGGCAGCATCGGCGTCGTCTAAAGTCTTGAGGCTGTCGCGCCAGTGAACTCCAGCGCGCCAATGAATATGAAAGGGTCCGATCCCGTGCACTTGAACGACGGCAGCTTCAGGCGTGTAGCCGAACATCGTGCTTCCTTTTGGAATAAATGCATAACTGCCGGCCTTTAGTTCTTTCATCGCAGCGTAGTCGAATTTTTCTCCGACTCCGAAATACAGCGTCCCTTGCACTACCGTGATGTGTTCGTCGACCGGGTGCCGGTGCGGCGGAATAACGCCGCCGGGCAACTCGCGAATTCTCATTACGAAGGGTTCGCCCACCTTCTCCGGATCGCCGTAAAGGATCTCAACATCTTGAGACATGGGGGCAATCGGAATGACGCGGTGCGCGCGCGTCCCTTTCGATTGGCCCAGCACACTCGCCGCCGGAACCAGAAACAATAACGCGAATAGCGCCAGCTGAATTTGCTTTCTTATCACCATCAGAACACCTCCATTAATAAAAGAGCATGTCACTGCACGATGCGAAGCACTTCACCCGAACCACTGAAGATGCTGTTATTCGTGACATAGAGGTTGCCGTCAGGTCGGATGGCGATTCCACCTGGCGCAAAGAGTGAGCCCTGAGCGATTTCACTGCGCGTGCCGTCTGGGGCAAGTCGAATCAAGGCTCCGGTCCAGTCGTTCAAGATAAAGGCATCGAGTAATCCGTTCTTGGCGATCTCTAAAACATACAGCGAACCGTCAGCGCCAAAGGCCACGTCAATGATCGCCGTGAATCCTCCGGCATACACTTCAGGAACTCCCCCCTGCGCTGGCACGCGATAGACGTTTGCCCCGCCGGCGGGAAAGGGAAAACCGGTAAGTTGACCGACGTAATAATTTCCGTCAGGTCCGAGCGCGACTGAGGTCGGAACTGTATCCATCGGGATTTGAGTTCCGGGCGGAAGTTCGAGAAATGGTGGAGCTTCAACGAGTCGGTTTGGAAAGATCGCGAGCGTAGCGATGGTTCCGTTCGCACGCACCTCGTTAAGCGCATTCGCGCCTGCGTCGGCGACAATATTCTTGCTTGGCAGGGCAAGAACGCCATAAGGGTTCGAATCCTCCTCGTCGCCGGTAGGATTCACAGCCCCTTCATAAGCGCCCAGGTCTTGCGTCAGTTTCCATTTCCCGCTGGCGTTCATTAGACCGAAGTGCGCGAAACTCGCGCCTGCCGGTCCGAAGTCGATAATTCGGTTGGCGGGGTCTCCCGCGAAGCCAATTGTGAATGAAGCCTTGCCCCGTCCGAGAAGAGAAATATCGTGGATGCCTGTCGCGAAGCTTCCGTCCTGAGTGGCGAGAGAGGGAAGGCCCCTTGCTACACGCGTTACACCTCCACTGAGCAAGTCGACGCGCGTGACCGATCCGCTATTGCCAAAGCAGCGAGGGCCCTCAGGACCTTCTGCACACTGGCCGTCGCCACCGCTGCCTGCTTCAGCAACGTAGAGCGCGCCTTCCGGACCGAAACCCAGTCCGCGCGGGTTGTTTAAGCCAGCCGCAATTACAGTTGTGCCGACTGGTTCGCCTAAAGAGACTTTGACACCTGCTCCGAGGTGGACCTCCTCGGCGCTTACGGGCTCGACGGCGCTGCCAAAGTTTTGGACTGCGAGCGTTGCGCTGAGCAAAGCTGCAAATACGAACACGGAAGCGATTCTATTTCTGTGGTTCATGACTAATGCTCCTTTCTGTCTCGGTTATTGCCTTCATACAGTTCGGCGAAAACCGATTCGAAATCCCATCAAGCCGGGAAAGAAATTTTTTAGGCTATACTTTCCGTTCCCCGCTGGGGGGCCCCAGCAACGGCATGAAATGCAGAACCCCTCCTCAGCTGAAATCACTGGCCTGCTCCTGGCATGGGGCGGTGGTGACAAAGCAGCGCTCGACAAATTGATGCCCCTGGTCTATCGGGAACTGAAGCGGCTGGCACATCGGCAGATGTTGCGCGAACGCAGCGGCGATACACTTCAAACCACAGCTTTGGTAAACGAGGCGTACCTTCGGCTGGTGAACTATGAAAGGACGGCCCCGCGCGACCGCGCCCACTTTTTCGCAATCGCTGCACAGGCAATGCGCAGGATTCTCGTCGAGCGTGCGCGTATCCGTCGCTCAGCCAAACGCGGCAGCGGCACCCACAAGATCTCTCTTGATGAAGCGGCAGACGTGCCCACCGAACGTGCCGACAACCTCTTGGCACTCGACGATGCGCTTACAAC
>JBAPXA010000154.1:0-2539 GCA_049283975.1 Pyrinomonadaceae bacterium
CTTGAAGTGTGGCAGCAGCATCGCAGTCACATAACCGCCCGCACCGATCAACCCAACCCGCACCGTGTTCTGCCGCGGCGCCTCTCGCTCAGTGAGCTGTACGCTGCTCTCGAGTTCGCGTTCTGTGTCGTATGTAAGTAGCACGCCGATATACGGCTCATTTAGTTCGCCGCCGAGCAACCGATAAGCCTGAGTTGCTTCCTCGATGGGAAAGCGGTGCGTCACCAGGGGGTCGATGTTGATACGTCGCCCCGCCACTAGATCCAAAAAGGCTTCGATGTTCCGATTCTCGGTCCAGCGCACATAGCCAATCGGATAATCATGACCGCGCTCTTCATATTCGGGATCGTAACGGCCCGGTCCGTAAGACATGGAGACTTTTAATGAAAGCTCCCGCATGTAGAAAGGCTGCCGCGGCACTTCCATGCCTGTCGCTCCGACGATCACCACGCGTCCTTTCGAACGCGAAATCTCTCCTGCCAAACGCAGTGGTTCGCTCGAATCAGTCGCTGCTGTCAGCAACACCGCATCGGCGCCACGGCCGCGCGTCCAATCGTGCACCGCGCGTTTAACTTCGTCACCGGAAACGTAAGCAGCGTCGGCACCCAGTTGCATTGCCAGCCTTACCCGTTCCGGATCGAGATCGATTCCCAGCACGCGGCAACCGTTCGCCTTCAAGAGTTGCACGGTCAATTGGCCAACCAAGCCGAGTCCAACGACTACTACAGATTCGCCGAGAGTTGGCTCCGCCAACCGGACTCCCTGCAAAGCAATCGCGCCGAGTGTACCGAAGGCGCCGGCTTCGAAATTGACGCCCGCTGGTAGTTGGACACAGAGATTGCGCGGCACCGCGATAGCTTCAGCGTGCGAAGCAAAACCAACTCCGGCACAGGCCACGCGATCCCCGATCCGAAATTCTGAGACACCTTCCCCAACACCAATCACGATTCCGGCTGCACTGTATCCCAGGGCTGTTGCCGCGGAGAGTTTGTCGCGCACGGCGCTGAACGTGTTGCGCAAACCTTCCTTGCGCGCTTTCTCCATCACCGCTCTGACCAGATCAGGACGCTCGCGCGCTTCCTGAACCAAACCTTTTCCCAACATCTCGAGAGCGGCACGTTCGGTTCCGGAACTGATCAACGACGCAGCCGTGCGCACGAGCACCCGACCCTTTTGCAGCGCCGGCAGGGGAACATCAACCACGCTCGGCGTGCCGTCTTTTCGATTTTGCAGAACTTGCTTCACGAGAAGTTTCGAGTTTCAGGTTTCGGGTTTCAGGTTATGTGTTTCGTGATTTCGTGTCAGTTCGTGGTTCGTACGCATCAGGGTGAAACGAACCACGAATTAATACGAATTTACACGAACACTAAAAAGGAATAGAACAAGTAACAATTAATCGGCAATCATTAATCGCGTATCACCGCTTATCTTTCAATTTCGCTTCAATCAGCTCGCTCGCCCATTCCGCGCGAGCGTCCCAGGTACCGTCGGCAACTGCCGCCTGCCGCCGCTCCGCAGCCCCCGCGTCACTTTCATTCAATGCATCCGCAACCAGACTCAGGAATTGATCGCGGCTGCGGGCAATACGGAGGACGTCAACCAGCGGTTCGTATTCCGGCAACGGCGCAATGACTACCGGCTTGCCGGTCGCGAGGTATTCGCGAACTTTAATCGCAGAACCGTAACTCGTAAAAGCCTGCTCCGTTTCCCAGGGCAACACGCAAACATCGAAGCCGGCAGCGTAGCTTGGAAGATCATCGTAAGCAACTGGGGGCAGAAAGTGTGTGTTTGGCAGGTCTTCGATTTCCAGACCTCGCGAGCGATTGCCGATAAATACCCACTGCCACTCAGGACGTTCGCGAGCAGCTTTCTTGATCAACTCCTGATCGACCAGCCAGGGTTCTATCGCGCCAAAATAGCCCAACCGCGGGCGCGGGATGCGTTCGATCTCTGCGGCCAACTTCAATTCACCGCTACTCACTCTCCGGTCGAGACCGGCCCAGTGGTCAAAGTCGACAGCCTGTTCCAATAAATATGAACGGTCTCGCCCGCTCGTAGCTTCACTTAACAGCTTCCGTCCCGAATAGAAAATAAGGTCAGCCCCCTCAATAGCTTTTTCGTGAAGCTTGCGAATCGCCGCCGGGTCGGTGGCGTGATCCATTGTGTTCGCGTCGTACTTGTCGGAAATATGATAGATCACCACCGACTCGTCAAAGCATCCGATCATTTCCGCCGCCGTCGGAATTGCGATCCACAAAATAGGCTTGCTAAAACTTCGATTGGACATCAGCCGTTGAATTTGAGCGCGCAACAAACCCCGATTGATCGCGCGCGCCGCACTACTGCCAAAGAATGGCAGGCTGGCGGGCGAGACGACTGTGATGCCTTCTGCAGTTTGGCGTGCCAGTTTGGAATAACTGCGGAGCTTGCGGCTGATGCGCGGCAAAATATCCTTGTGAGCTAAAGAAGGCAGACCGAGAGAAATCGAGTTAAGAAAAATTACTTTGTTGCCCGCGCGCGCAAACCGGCGCATCAAGTG
>JBAPXA010000155.1:0-2322 GCA_049283975.1 Pyrinomonadaceae bacterium
GGATGACGTGAGTAACCACAGACGTCGCTATACATTAAGCCAGCTAAATCGTGCCGCGTCCCAAGCGGGATTCGAAATCGAACGCGCAAGCTACGCCAATATCAGTTTCTTCATTCCCATACTCCTGGTGCGAACCTTCATGCGAGTGGCGCACTTGCGCCCGGCAACGGAACTGAAAATAAATATTCCTGCTTTTAACGGGTTGCTGGGCACCATTTTTGGAGCGGAGCGGTTCTGGTTGCGGCGCGGCAGATTTCCTTTTGGCGTCTCGGCGTTCTGCGTCGTTCGTCGTTTGGACTAATCGCCTCCGGCAATGAAGAAGAGTCTACTTCAATATTTGGCGTGCCCCGCGTGTTGGGGAGAATTTCGCCTCGGGTTGGTAACGCGCACTGAGGCAGAGGAGGTACTAGAGGGCAACATCGATTGCTCTCGATGTACTCAAAGTTTTCGAATTGTGGGTGGTGTCCCGCGATTCGCTGATCTGGGAAAGCTCGATGAGGAAAAAGCGGCAACCGCCGCTAGCTTTGGCTGGCAATGGCAGCACTTCACTCAGGAGGATGAGCGTTACGCCGAACAGATGCTCGGCTGGCTGCAACCAGTAAAGCCAGAGTTCTTTAGAGACAAGGTGATCCTCGAAGGCGGTTGCGGCAAGGGTCGCCATTCGCTTCTCGCCGCAAGGTGGGGTGCGCGCGATGTTGTCGGCGTTGATTTGAGCGATGCCGTTGATTCGGCGTTTGCGGCGACGCGTCACTTGGACAATGTGCATGTTGTCCAAGCCGATCTTTGCCACTTGCCTTTAAAACCAGTCTTTGATTACGCCTTCACGATTGGCGTGATTCATCACATGGCCGAACCACAGACCGGTTTTAGATCACTCGCTTCTAAGATCAAACCGAGGGGACATTTGTCTGCGTGGATCTATGGAGCAGAAAATAATCGCTGGATCACACGCCTTGTCGATCCCGTGCGCACCAGATTTACCTCCAGCATGAATCGTCGTGGCCTACTGCATCTCTCGAAAGTGCCGGCGACTTTGATATACGCGGCGACGAAGCTTGTGTATGGCCCGCTCAACAGGTCGCGCAGAGGCGCGGCCGTCGCCAGCCATCTCTTCTACAACGACTACTTAAAATCGATTTCACACTTTGGTTGGCGCGAACAACACACCATTGTCTTTGATCATCTGGTAGCCCCGACCGCGCACTACATTTCACGCGAGGAATTTGAGCGTTGGTGGAAAGAGATGGGCGCCGATGAGGTAACGATCACCTGGCACAATAAGAATAGTTGGTGCGGGTTTGGTCGCCTGCCCGGATAAAATGAAGCTTTGAAGGTAATGCTCAGTCCGGAAGGCGGGCTTGCCCCCGCGTCTTACGCGTCTCGCGCCACTAACACCACTTCATCTGTCGCCCGCAAAGCGGGCTCAAATATTCGTGGATTTCGGATCCCAGGGTTGCGCTCGCTTCGCTCGCTTCACCCTCGGCTAAATTCTGCCGTCGGCTACGCCGACTCGTTGAATGAGTCTCTGTTCGCAGGTTGAGGTCCACGCGTTAATCGCCGAAATCCTTCCCTAACTAACCTAAACAGCAACCACAGCGTGCTGGCCGCGAAGATTGTGAGGAAGTAATGAATCGCGATCACGTAGCGCCGTTCCGTGTGCAATGCTGACTGCACAACGAGGTAGTAGAGTGGAACTGTGAGAAGCAGGGAAATAGTCTGAAAGCGTCGCGCCTTGATGAGAGCAGCAATTCCGAGGAGTGTGAGCGGCAGCATCCAGGCGGTAAGAAAGAAGCGCTGCAGGTTTCTGATCACAAAACGGGGCACGCGAGTCCATTGATAAGCGCTGGGACCGAGTTCATACGGTTCAATTGTTCCGGCGAAATTGTGGCGCGCCAGCAAGTAGGCCGAGTACTTGTAATCAGAAGTGACGTAGGTTTGTACCTTCCAAACGTCGAGACGCAGGTCGTGCCACGTCAGCAGGCGTACGCCCAGAGTCAGAAAGAAAAATAGTAGGCAGGCCGCAAATAATTGTTTGTTGTGAGCTTTGGAAATTTGCGGATCAGCGGAGCGGTTGATCTCATTGAGTCCAGTCGCCAGCCACTCCCGCAGTCGCTTTACAAAACTCCTGAGACTTCCTGAGCGCGACCAGTTCGCGTGCTGACTTTGCTTGATTAAAGTGTTCACAACGTGTCAGAACAAAAGTAGCAGGCGCATGGAGTTTGGCGTCGTTATTGTACTATCAGCGGTATCAATGCTGACCAACCATTCCATTATCTGCTTCGGTGGCGAGGACTGGTGGTATCACCATCCGCACTCCAAGGC
>JBAPXA010000156.1:0-4855 GCA_049283975.1 Pyrinomonadaceae bacterium
GTACTCGTCACAATTAGTGAGGACTTAAGAAACCGTTACAGCCTGAGCTATTACCCGCCTGACAAAACACCCGGCTGGCGGCAGATTCGAGTCAACATTCCGCAAAGCCCCAGCCCCCTGAATCTCCGCTATCAACAGCGATACCTAATCAAGTGAACTAGAACGGCCAGGATGAATGAGAACGCAATTCCGCATTCATCCTTCCGCATTCATCATTTGGCCCTAGTCGCTGCCGTATCTAATTTCCATGTGACGAATGCGAAGACTCGCGATCACAAGTACCACAATGGTTACCATGATGAGACTGGGAACGGCGATCCAGGCGGGAGTTGGTTCGGCAACGACCGCAAACGGTCCTTCCGAAACTGGAATCGGCACAAGTGAGTGCAGGTAGTGGATGACGCTGACCTTCTTTAGCAGGGGCGGGAGCAGGAAGTTGAGCCACTCCCAGCCATACAAAACGATCGCCGGAATGATCGGATTACGAATGAAGAGCCCTACCACCAAAAAGAACGCTCCATATCCGATGCACGCCAGGATCGTAATACCGGTGTAGGTCAGCAAGTGTCCCAGGCCGGCGCCGTCCACAAAGAAGCGACCGCTCTCTGAAGGAAAGTGTGGAAAGTAGAGCAGTAACATGCAAAGGATCGTCGTCGCTGAAAAAAGCACTATCGAAGTAACGAGACCGGACAGGTACTTGCCCACCACCAAAACTTCGCGCCGCACCGGACTGAGGAAATAGAAATGCAAACTGCGATCGACTATGTCGCCGCGGAAGAGGTTCATGAAGATCCAGGCGCATCCGAAGAACACCACCGTCCGTAGAATCAGTCCGCCATAGAAGACCGCAAAAATCATGCTGTAGCGCGTGAAATCTTGCCATTCGTCTCCCGGTGGCGTGAAAGGTGCGAGCAGGGCGAGCGGAACAATCGGCAGGAGCGCCAGCAGGTATAGCAGAATCGATCGGCGACCCAGAAAGTTTTTAGTCACTTCCAGCCGGAAGATGGCGGCGATCTGTCGCAGCCAAAGCGACCAGGGCATTGGTTCCTTGGCGATTTTTGTAGGTTGGATGTTTAAGGTTGAACTGCTCATGATTTTGAAGTGGGCGCCTGTTCGCCACTTTTTATCTTCTCGGAAAACCGTTGGAACGGTTTCCGTAAAATTAACCTCTGCCTGGGGCACGGGGCTGAAGCCGCAGCGAGAATAAGATCAGAAAGCGGCGACTAGTCGCCGCAGTCCAAAATCAGCCGCCTTCGCCGATCAAATATCCATACACAGCGCTCAAATCATCATCGACCGGCGCCACTGACTCCACATTGATTGCTCCATCGGCAACCACGCGATTCAAAAGCAAATAAAAACTGTCCGCGTCGCGCGTGCGCACAAAGAGCCCACCGCGATCGCTATGCAGACGCGCCTCGACCACACTGTCTTCCGCAAATACCTGCGCGGCGAGTTTAGCCGGCTGATCGCACCGTATCAGGATTTGCATCGGATGTTCTTTGACTTCGTCGCGCACACCATGAATGTTGCCTTCGGCGACAATGTAACCGTTGTTCACTAGCACAACGCGGTCCGACATCATGTCGACTTCGTGCAGGATGTGACTGGAGATGATCAGGTGCAATCCTTCGGCGGCAAGTTTGCGGAAGAGTGCGATCGTCTCAGCGCGCACCATCGGATCCAAGCCGTTGAGCGGCTCGTCGAGGATCAAGACCGACGGCCGATGAGCAATTGCCTGCGCGAGCCTGATGCGCTGGCGCATGCCTTTGCTGTATGCCGCCACTTTGCGATCCGCCGCGTCGAGCAAGTTTACTTGTTCGAGCGCATTCACCGTCGCCGCGTCTGCCTTTTTCTTGTCAAAGCCATGCACCAGCAGAAACGCTCTAATGAATTCGCGGCCCGTTAGCCCGCGCGGGAAGGAATCGAACTGAGTGCAATATCCGACTTTTGTAAAAAGCCGCTCGGGTTGATCGGTGGGCGTCCCTAACACGCTGATACTGCCGCGCGTCGGTCGCAACAGGCCGGTCATGAGATTCATCAGCGTAGACTTGCCGGCGCCATTAGGTCCCACGAGACTCGTAATGCCCGCGCCAATGCTCAGGTTGACGCGATTCACGCCGAGTATCTCGCCATAAAACTTGGAGACGTCGTCGAAGACTATTTGTGTCGCGCTTTCGTTCATCGGCCTTGTATTACTAACGCTTTTTACCGCCAACGCGCCAAGAAACGCCAAGTCCGCCAGGAAATCCGGAAAATGTAAACTGGCTTGCTTGAATCTTTTTCACGCCGTGGCACCTGATATTTTTACTTTCTTACTTTTTAACCTTTGCGTCCTTGGCGTTTCTTGGCGCCTTGGCGGTTAAGTCTTTGGTTTGGGCCCTAGGTCACCACTTCGTAAGCCTTAACCTTCGCCGACAATATCGCCAGGCAAATAGCGCAGACAAAAAACAGCACTGCCCAGGACGTCCAAAGCGGCGGTTCAGTAAGCACCACTCGGCTGATCACATCACCGTCAACCGAAGTCACAAATGACGACGTACGATCGAAAGTGCCAAACAGACCAGCGGAGATATTTTTCGTTAAGGCCCCCAGACTAATCAGGCTTCCCCAGCGCGTGCGGAAGATCACATTAACCACTTCACCGAAAACGGATGGGATGAAGAACAGGCCCAGCAAAGCTCCGCTTGCAATCACCCGCCACTTCACGAGCGCCGAGATCGCCTGCGACAGCAGAGCCAGCAGCAAGATCCAAACGAAACTGGCGATGAAGATCGCGCTGGCCAGCCAAAGATTATCGATGAACCAGCGTCCGCCTTCGAGATACGACTGAAATAAGAACAGCAATAACTGCGGCACCCAGGTCATCGCCGACAACAGAATCAGCACCACCGACATCTTGCCGGCAACGTACTCGGTCCGGGAAAACGGCCGGCAGAGATAGAGCGGCAACGCGTTGTTTCTTAAATCACGCGACACGAGTGGCGGGCCTACCAGGAGCGTCACAAAAAACGCGAAGCCACCCTGTAAATTTACAAACGTTTGAAAGAATGAGGCGTCGATGGGAATCAGCTCGCGCACATTGACGCGCATGATGGCGAGCGCATTCACATTGTGATGCAGGTAAATCAGAATCGCTTCCACCAGCAAGGGGATAAAACAAATCGCAAAAAAAGCCGTGAAGAGTTTTGACTTAAAGACGTCGCGAAACGCATGGCGCGGAATTATCAGGAACCGGTTCCACTCCGGAGTCAGCGTGCCTGCGTAATTCTTGTAGCTGTGATCATAGACTGCCATGACCGTTCTCCATTGCTTTGAGGAAGATGTCCTCCAGCGAATCGCGCTTGTAGCTCAATCGCCTGATTTGCATTTCCTGTTCAGCGGCAATCCGGTAAAGATCGCGCACTTCTACATTCTCCTGTAATACAACTTTCAAGCGGTGATCACCGGTGAGCGCGTACTCACAACCCAGATCGCCAATCGCTTTGGCAAATCTGGCCTGGTCCCCGCGCGTTTCCAGAACCAGGAATTTGCGGTTGGACTTACGCTCTTCCTCGAGGTTGCAGTAAACGACCAGACGTCCGTCCTTGAGAATCACAATCTCTTCACAACACTCTTCGACGTCGCGCAGCAGATGTGAAGACAACAGAATGTTGGCTTGGCCACTGTCACGAATCTCTCTAATCAAACGAATCATCCGCGCGCGCGCTGGGGGATCGAGGCCATTGGTTGGTTCATCAAGAAAGATCAGCTTGGGACCGTGTGCGATTGCTTGCGCAAGTTTCGCGAGCTGCTTCATTCCCAGAGAATAGGTATCAAGGCTGCGATAGCGCGCTTCGCCGAGACCAACATAAAAGAGCGCCTCGTGGGCCCGCTCCAACGCCGCTTCCGGCGGTAAGCCGGAAAGTTCCGCCATCAAACGCACGAGATGCACCGCGCTCATCTTGGCGATAAACGAATCGCGCTCGGGCATGTAACCAATCAGAGCTCTGATCTGTTTGGCGTCAGTAAGAATGTCTTTGCCAAAGATGTGGGCAGTTCCGGACGAGGGCGGATGAAAGCCAAGCAGCGTATGAATTAAAGTTGTCTTACCCGCGCCGTTGGGACCAAGCAGACCGATGGCGCGCCCGCGCAGTTCACCCTGGAGGCCTTTAAGAATTTGTCGCTTGCCGAAAGCAACACTCAAATCATTGAGGTCGATTACAGGAGCGAAATTCTTGGGGTCATTAAGTTTTGGTAAGTCGCTAATTTCGGCTGTCGCCATGCTCGTTACTTATATCGTTCTGTCTTGATAATTCCAAACGAATCCCAATCCAAAAGCAGTACCCATCAGGATGAAGGCGCCGATGAATGCTAACGCTTCCGAGGGCGCTAAAGTTCTGCCTATTGCCAGGATTCCGATCAGAAAGACAGGAACGTTGAGCACGAGCGCTGAGGCGAGTGGAAAGAGTGCAGCGGGGCGGCAGCCACCGAGGCGACGCCGTAGCCAGAAGAGTGAGGGAGCATATGCAAGTGAGAAAAGAAGGGCCGCCACGATCAAAGACATTACGGTCGCGCCTTTGACGTCAGCGGCGCTGAGATTAGCACCTTCAACAACGCAGAAGATCAAGAGGATTGCCGACAGGCCGAGCAGCCAGGACCCGAGCGATATAGAAAGGAGCTTCATTAAAATTGCCTATTTGCGATTGCCAATTGCCAATTGCCAATTAAGTTCTCATGAAGCGTTGAACAAAATCTGCAATCTGCAATCGGCAATCGGCAATTGAGTCAGTTCTTTCCCATTCCTTTCGACAAGATGTGCTGAATCTCGAGTGCGTTAGGCATTCCCAACAGACTCGCCGGACTCAAACCAAAG
>JBAPXA010000157.1:0-3608 GCA_049283975.1 Pyrinomonadaceae bacterium
CAAGTTTGAAGCACTACTGCCTTTTTCGAGTTTGTTGGTGTCACTTCGTGGTTCGCTTTTTGACGGTTAGGAAATACGAACCACGAAATGACACGAACTTGCACGAAGCAAATTGCCTCGCATCAGAGTTAACTCAAATCATCAAGCCGGATGAAAACGAGAAATGAGAAATGGAGAATGTTTTTCGTCTTAGAACTTGAGTCTTCGACCTGAGACCTGAGACTTGAGACTTGAGACTTGAGACTTAGAACGGTAACTTGTGACCAATGTTTGATTGGTTGACTGCAATAGGACACTGGCTCGAGCAGTATGTGATCAGCGTTCCCCTTTACATCGCCGCGCCGGCGATGGTGTTGATTGGCGCACTCGATTCATCTTTGTTGTCGTTGCCCGAGATCAACGACTACCTTGTCGTCGGTCGATGTTACAAATATCCCAGCGCGGCGTTTTACTTTCCCCTGTTTGCTGCCTCCGGATCGGTACTGGGGTGCCTGCTGCTTTACACGATCATGCGACGCGGTGGTCAGGCGCTCTTGCGCAAGCGTTTCAAGCCGGAAAGCATCAAGCGCGTCGAACGTGCTTATGAGCGCTTCGGTGTGTTTGCGATTGCGATCCCCGCAATTCTGCCACCGCCATTGCCTTTCAAGATCTTCGTGGCGACCGCGGGCACACTTGAGTATCCGCGCTGGAAGTTTCTGTTGACGGTAATGATCGCGCGTTCGGTGCGCTACTACGTTGAAGGAGTGCTGGCAGTCTTTTATGGCCGGCGCGTGCTATTGTTTATGAAAGACAATGGGTTGGTAATCCTGAGCATCGTGGCCACACTAGCAGTAATCGCGGTTCTTGTTTATTACCTGATTAATCGCCGCAGAACGGCGCGGGCATGATTCGAGTGCATTTGTCTTAGTGAGGACACAGCAAGTCCGTACGAATGTGAATAATCCAAGTTCATTCGTCGCTACGCGACGAGGTCAGCCGTTTGGGGCTGACATCTGACATCGGACATCCGACATCTGACACCTAACACCTAACACCTAACACCTAACACCTAACACCTAACACCTAACACCTAACACCTAACACCTAACACCTAACACCTAACACCTAACATCTGACACCTGACATCTGATTTCCCTATTCCTATTCCGTGCTTCATCCCTTTTCAAAAAGCCTCAACCGTTTATCCGAAGTGCTGATTACCTTCGGCCCCTTCGGACTGTTTGTTGTGGCACTTCTGGATTCGAGCTTTGTCCCTTTACCGAGCAGCGCCGATGCCTTGATGTTGCTGCTCACCACCGCTCATCCACGCTGGATGGTGCTCTATGCAGCGGTCGCGACTGCCGGTTCAGCGATCGGTTGTTTGATTCTCTATTACGTTTCGCAGCGCGCCGGCAAACGTGCGCTCGCGCGGTTCTCGGAAAGGAAACAAAAAAGAGTCAAGGGCTGGATCGAGCGCTATGATGTAATTTCCGTCCTGGTGGCCTCGGTGTTGCCGCCGCCGTTTCCCTTTAAGCTCTTCGTCGTCTCGGCTGGGGTCTTTCGTTTCAGCGTTACACGCTTCTTGATTGCTATCGTCGTGGGACGCGGCTTTCGCTTTCTACTCGAGGGCTACTTCGCTATTCGCTACGGCGCCCAGGCGAAGGCCGTCCTGGCTCAATACTATCCCTGGATAGGTTTCGGGCTAGCCGTCTTTATCGTGGCTGTATTCTTGACGCGGGCGATGTTAAAGCGCCGATCAGGAAAGGACGCAGAAGCGGAGGAGGGATTAGAAGCCGGGAACTAAAGGGAGCAGTGGCGCAGCTGTTTCCGCATCTCTTGTTTTCGTTTCCCGATCTGGAGGCTCGAAGAATTGAAACCTGCGCGCCGTTGCCAGGTCGATGACACCGTGTTCTGCGAAGCGCGAAAGCAGATGCAGGAAAACTTCCGCGGTCGCGAGGGCGTCGCTGCCGGCGCGATGGCGATGGGATATCGGAATCGAGAAATGATCCGCAACTGTATCGAGGCGATAGTTATTGAGGCCGGGAAACACGCGCCGGGAAAGTCTTACGGTGCACAAGTGGGAATTGACCATGCGATGACCAGGATAGACGCGCGAGATCTCGTGATTCAGGAAGCTCGTATCAAACGGCGCATTATGTGCAATCAGCACGGCATCGTTGACGAAATCAAGCCAGCGCGGCGCGACGTCAGCGAAGACCGGCGCACTCTTGACCATCTCGTTGGTAATGCCGGTTAAACTAATAACGAACCGTGGAATGGGAATCTCGGGATTAACGAGCGTGAGAAAATTATCGACGATGCGGCCGTTGCGGATGCGGTAGGCGCCCAGTTCAATGACGCGATTGGGAGGCATCTTGGCGCCAGTCGCCTCCAAATCAACAACGACAAAGTCCAGCTCATTAAGTAAGCGAGTCTCGACGTCGTCTTCCTGCAACGCTATCGTCTTGCTGTCAATTATTTTGAAACGACGATCACCCTTCACCAAATCGGCAACCAGCAAGCCAGCTAATTCTTCGTCGATATGAGAAACTTTAAAAACAGCGTCGACGATTTCGGCGGCGTTGGCGCGGCCGCCACAATCGCGGAGCAGTTCGATTGTTTCCTGGACCAAAGTAGAATCTGAAATCAGGTTAGTAAACGGCGGCATCGGGTGGCGATTGTAACACTTATTAGTTTTCGAGGTACGACTTGGATACAGCAGCAGTAATCGAACGATTTAAAGCGACCGGGGCCTTGCTCGAGGGCCATTATGTGCTAACGAGCGGATTGCACAGTCCGAACTATCTCCAGTGCGCTCTCCTGCTTCAGCATCCCCGCGAAGCTGAAGAATTTGCTCGCGCTTTGGCTGGGCACTTTCAAGACGACAACATTGAGTTGGTGGCGGCGCCGGCTATTGGTGGAATCATCATTGGTCATGAAGTGGCGCGTCAGCTCGGCGCGCGGTTCATTTGGACCGAACGGGTCGACGGTCAGATGACGCTCCGGCGTGGCTTTTCTGTAAAGCCCGGCGAACGCACTCTGGTGGTTGAAGACGTGATCACTACAGGCGGTTCAACTTTGGAAACCGTCGAGACTCTAAGGGAGGCGGGCGCAAATGTCGTCGGCGCCGCTTCAATTATTGATCGATCTTCAGGTCGGGCTGATGTCGGTGTGGCGCGAGTTGCGCTGGCGACTCTGGACGTCCCAGCCGTTGATCCAGCTTTCTGTGATCTCTGCCGGCAGGGTGTTCGCGTGGTCAAGCCTGGCAGCAGAAGGAGTTAGTAGGCGGTAGACAGAAGACAGTAGGGGCGGGCATAGGAGCAGAGGGCAGGAGGGGGACCATTTACATTTGCCATTCCCGAATTCAGATTGGAAGTGCAACTGGTTGATGTTGCGGATCGCCTGTTTCTTGAGCGCCAAAGGCGCGGGAATGTAATAGCCAGGGGCAAGCGCTGAGCGTTAGCGAAGGCGCGCCGCCCCTGGAATGGGAAATAGTTCCGAGCTCTGAAAGAGCGGCATAACGTCTCAGGCCTAGAATGTATTGCGCACTTTCAGTGCTTCTCTAACTTTTTCTTACTGTCCCAGGGGCGACGTGCTTCGCTGCGCTCAGCACTTGCCCCTGGCTATTC
>JBAPXA010000158.1:0-1761 GCA_049283975.1 Pyrinomonadaceae bacterium
CCGATTAGGGCCAGTATGCGAACCGGGTGAGACTGATTCGCGAGGAACTTGCTTCGCGGCGAGACTCCAAAGTAATCGGCGGGAATTTTGACCAGGATCAATGACACGAGGGCAAGATTGACAAAGAAGGTCACGAGAAAAATGCCTACGCCGATCGCGGCGCTACGCAGCGTCATCGAGGAAACGAATTCTGAGAGTGATTCCATTGAATTCGAAATCTAACGCGGCAACGTTCGGCGCGCTTCTTTGAGCTCGGAGATTAACTGGTTAAAGACTTCGCGCGGTGTCCCTTCAAGCGGCAGGTGATCTGCTTCAGCTACTTCCCAGAATTCGTTGAGTCCCCGTGCTCCCCCGCGCTCGAGCGCGAGGGCCTGCACTAGAAGATCGATCACGTCAGCTGCTTTTACGATCTGAGCCTCCAACGATTCTCTAGCTTCATACTCGCCGTAAAGATTCCGGTAATCTTCGCTGCCGGCGCCGGATTCTTTGACGACGTCAGCAAAGGCAGCGATCTCTGCTTTCCGTCTCGCTTCACCGCCAAAATAAGAGACAGCGGTTTTAGGCACGTCGCCAACTCGCGTTTCAGCCCAGTCGTGCAGCAACGCCATGCGCAGAACTTTCTCCACATCGACTGCTGTGCCGCGCGCTCGAATCTCATCTGCGAGTAACATCGCGGTGGCGCCGACACCAAATGAATGCGCTGCAACTGACTCCGTCCCGTTCGCCAAACCTCGTAAGGTCCAACCGGTACGATCGAGGCGTTTCAGTCGTTGCAATTCAATTAAGGTTGCCAGCATTCTTTTTTTGCGTCGTACGCAACATTTTCCTCTTAGCCTTGAATCTTTTGAATCATACCGCACAAGCCGCCTAACATACCCCGCATCACAAAAACGACGACGCTTTCATACGTCGCCGTTTAGTAATCGTTGCCGGACGTCCAGGATTACGAATCGATTGCGATATAAAATCAAACCACCAGGTGATCGCCAATTTGGGCGGAACTACCAGCGGGTTAAAGGAATGATCCGCAACGCCGGTATCAAAGGTCGTTCAGCAACCGTCGTGCTCACAACCGCAGCCGATTTCCATCACCCCTGATTTCTCAGCGTTCTCACAGTACTCACCGCAATACTTGCTTCCTTTTTCAGGGCGACAGTCGCAGGCGGGATGGGCACACTTGTCGGACTCTTTTTCTGCCATCGAATTACTCCTTGCTCGTTACTTGCTGGATTGCCTCATCGTAAAACTGCCAAACCAGACGGTCAAGACGTCAGGGCGTACGGCGCACAATGATTGTTCGCTGGCGATCGCCGAGATTTAGAATCATCGGCCGATCAAGTTGAATCGGATGCTCTTCTCCGTCGACGCTAATGATCATATTCCCCGGCGCACCCGCAGTTTCAATTATCACCGGTCCGGGAGCGATTCGCGGCAGCAGATTTGTCGCGACAAGTCGCCAAGTGGCCGGATTACACCTGATCCGAATGCCAGGAGTGTCCGTCTCGACTGCTTCACTGATTGCGAGGACGTCGGCCTTGAGCAGGCCCTCACCACAGCGCACTCCCGAGCCATCGTAGAATGTCACCACTCCCGAAACATAACCGTAGGCCCGCGAACTAACATTCTTGATTACCAGTCGTACGTTCGTCACGGGGATATCTGGAGCTCCGTGCAATGCGGTTGTCCGCAAAGTTCCTTCGAGTGCGGCTTGGCCCTGGGAATCTAAGGCTACTGCAGCTTCAGATAGCGGCACTCGTCGCT
>JBAPXA010000159.1:0-2260 GCA_049283975.1 Pyrinomonadaceae bacterium
ACTCCTCCAAAGGCGGGCACTATCCAGACCCCTCCGCGATTTTTCGAGTGATACGCAATCAGCTTTCCGTCCGGAGCCCACGCCGGTTCGAAGTTCTGTGTACCATCCGAAGTCAACTGTATTTCACGCCCGCCTGGGGTCAGTTGTCGCACGTAAATCTCGTAACCGCTACCACGATCGGAACTGTAAACAATGGAATTCCCATCAGGTGAAAGGGAAGGATGCAGATCGAGACCAGACCCTGAGGTGATTTGCGTAGTCTTAAGCACGCCGGAAGTTTCACCAATGCTGGTCGGTCTTTCTTTGTCTGCCGGCTGGTTGCGGACGGCAAACTTGTATACTCCAACAAGGGTAGCGAGAAGCAGGATTCCGAAAGCGAGGGCCCAGATTCTTCGCTGACGTCCGAATCTCTTGCCGAGAGTCTCCCTTCCTGCGACGGGCGTTTCTGCCTCGGTTCTTCGGCTGGATCCAATCGCGCCGGTTACAACGGTCTTCATTGGCGCCGCGCTCTTCTCATCGGGAGGTGTGGTGCGTTCCAACTCAGCCGAAAACTCCAAACGCTGCTTCAGGCTTTTCAGATCGCCGAGCAGTTCCTTTGCTGTTTGATAGCGTTCTTCTGGATCTTTGCGCAACGACTTCCGCACGATCCATTCCAGTTCGGCGGGCATCTCACCCAATGGCCAGTCGTGCCACGCCGGCTCCTTTTCCAGGATGGCGACAATCACATGGCTGGTGGTTGCACCAGGGAAGGGCGCACGCCCCAAGAGCATCTCAAAAATCACGCAACCGAAACTCCAGATGTCGGCGCGTGCATCAACTTCTAACCCGCGCGCCTGCTCAGGCGACATATATTGAGCCGTGCCCATCATCATGCCCGGATCAGTTTTGACTCTCGTCGCTGCTTCCGATCCAGTTATTAGCGTTTGTTCGGTGAGCTTCGCCAGGCCGAAGTCCAGGACCTTGACGATGCCATCCGGGCGGACCATGACGTTTTCCGGTTTGATGTCACGATGCACGATTCCCGCAGCGTGCGCGGCACTTAGCGCCCCACCGATTTGCACCGCAATATCGAGGACTTCAGGAGTCTTCAGTGTTCCTCTCGATATGCGCTCGCGTAAGGTCTCTCCGTCAACCAGTTCTGTGGCAATGAAATGTCCGCCTGCGACGTTTCCTATTTCATGAATGGTCAGAATGTTCGGATGATTTAAGGAAGATGCGGCACGCGCTTCCTGCTCGAAGCGGTGTCGACGATCCGGGTGTTGTGAAAGGTAAGGAGGCAGCAACTTAAGCGCGACTTTACGGTCGAGCCTTTTATCATGCGCCAGATAAACTTCTCCCATGCCGCCACGGCTTATGAACGAAAGGATCTCGTAGGAGCCCACGGCTTGTCCCGGTGCCAATTCGCCTTGCTCATTAACAATCAATTTTGCCGCCACTTGATAGGCAGGTGAATCGATAAAGCTGCCATCCTTTTCGTCTGCCTGAAGAAGCGATTCAACTTCCTTGCGCAGGACTTCGTCTCGACCGCAAGCGCTAGTAAGAAAAGCAGACCTCTCGGCCGGCGCGTGTTGAAGAGCCGAGTGGAATATCCCTCTAACTCGTTGCCAGCGTTCGGGTGTCATGCTGAAAGATTGTCCCTACCAAATCATTCGAAAGAATCGAATTCAGACAAAAATCGTCGCGTCTAGAGGCCCACTAATGAACGCGCAGGAGATTAACTCCCTCCCTCAAATCCTTACTCAAGCTTTCGTCTTAGCCACGCGCGCGCCATTTTCCAGTCGCGTTCGACTGTCGCATGACCAACACCCAGCACCTCCGCGGTTTCTTCAATCGAGAGTCCGCCGAAGAATTTAAGTTCGACAATGCGCCCTTGTAGCGGATCGATAGTAGCCAGTTCCTCCAGCGCTTCATGTAGAGAAAGCACGTCGAGATTGGGTTTTGTCGCCAGGTTCCCGGCACTCGTAATTGAAAGGCGCAGTTGATCCGAGCCGCCTCGCTTTGCCGCTTTATGCTGCCGCGCGTGATCGACGAGAATTCGCCGCATCAGTTGCGCTGCGATTCCGTAAAACTGTGCGCGGTTCTGCCACCGCGCTGACTTTTGGTCGATTAACTTCAGATAGGCTTCATTAACCAGCGCGGTAGGTTGCAGCGTGTGATTTGCGCGCTCGCGCCGCAGGTAATTGCTAGCGAGGCGGCGCAGTTCGCTATAGACGATGGGCATCAGCTTGTCGAGCGCTGTTTCGTCGCCGTCGCTCCAACG
>JBAPXA010000160.1:0-6602 GCA_049283975.1 Pyrinomonadaceae bacterium
GTTTGGTGCTGAAGATGAGGTGAATGAGGATCGAAGACAAGGATTGAGGCATGTCTTTAGTCTCGCTTTCTTTTAATTTCGCGCTTTCAGCGCTTTGTGCCTGAGAGGATACACCAGTCCTGGGCCGTTGGCCCAGGCTGTCACATTTCGCGCCTTTGGCGCTGAGGAACAGGCGCCATGCCCGAACGGGGACAGTGATGAAACCTCCTGGGGATAGCTCGCTGATTAACGCATTCAATTGACAGCCACCCGATACAGTAAGGGAGCGTTAAAGACCGCCTCATCTCCCTTAGGCTCGAGGTTGAATAAATCGTCCAAGTCCCCAACCGCTTCAAATCTCCAATCGGCAATGTCACGGGGCCCACTTGCGGCCACTTTTTGGGGTGCGGCGACTTGACGCCACTTTGGTTTGTCTTGTGACGCTTTGCACAAAAAATCCGCGCCGTAGGCGCACAATGTCTATAGAATTTTCTTGGATAGAGACATGGAGCCCCCATTAGGGGCGCAATATCAACATTTCGCTCCTAACGGAGCTGGACGCTTCTTGAGTTCGGCTTGGTGCTATAAACATTTCGTCCCTCACGGGACGGTGCCGACGGTCACCTGCCCACTTTTTGTGCAAAGCCGTCTCGTGACGCTTTATGTCACTTCCCAAATGGCAATTGGCAATAATTATCATTGCCTATCAGCCTTCCCTTCCAACATACTATCTCCCGGCAGGGTAACAACGTTCCATTGCTCATTGACGACTGCCAATTTGCCAATTAAGGAATGGGGACACTCGTTCCCTACCGGCCAATCGCCAATCGGCAATCGCGAATCGGCATTTTCATATGAAGCATTGTCCTAAATGCGATTCCATTTTTCCTGATACTGATCAGTTCTGTGAACAGGACGGTACTACGCTCGTGACAAACAATCCGGATAGCAGCAGAAAGGCTCTCATTGTTCTGGCGGTCGTGATCGCCGCGATGGCCATCGGCGTGGTTCTGTTCGTCGTGTACCAGCGACAGAGAAATCAGACCGTAGCTCAGAGCTCAAACCAGTCATCATCGAACCAGCCCTTCACTCAGCAAGTTGTTTCTCCTCCGCCACCTTTACTTTCCTCGCCATCAGCCAGCCCAACTCCCTCGCCGTCACCCTCCGCGACTCCGACGCCAACACCAACGCCACGCGTTAAGGAAGCGGCACGCGTCCCGCTAAGTACCGGTCCGGTAGCTACGAATGTGGACGCCGCGAACAAACGTGGCCCGGTTACAATTCGCCTTACCGACGGAACTTCTATCAAAGCGGATGAGGTATGGGAGACTGGAGAAGGAATCTGGTATCGCCGCCGCGGCCTAGTGACACTGCTAAAGCGGGAACAAGTACAAGCTCTCGAGAGTCCCAAACCGACTCCCTCCCCAACCCCCGCGCCACTTCCCTCTCCTTAGTTAAAACCAATCTCTGAAGGGTTGCGGGCTCTGGATAATTGCAGTCCGGAAGGCCTGCTTGCGGCCGCTCTTTGGAGTGCGGCGGCGTGACGCCGCTTTGGATTGCTTTCAAGGAAGATCGAGTTCGGAAGCGGAGACTCTTAGATAGTTGCCGATTAAGAGCGCGGGCAAGCCACGCTTCCAGACTGCAATTAACTTCTGGACTGCAGTTATCTAAGGACTGCACTTACTTTCGGCCATCTGACACCACAAAACCTCATGCGGCGGTGTTAACAAAATGACCGCCTAATCTATCCCCATCAGGAGTCTGCCTTGAAACAACTCATCTTTGCCCTGCTGTTGACGATCTCCTTAAACGGCCACACCCTCGCACAACGGCTGAATCTAAGTGCTTCCGACAATGCTGCTGTGACTCGACTCGAGCAGACGATTCCTGCCCTGATGACCGAGGCAGATATTCCCGGCCTCTCCATTGCACTGATCCGCGATTCAAAGCTCATCTGGACGCACGAATTCGGAGTCGCAAATACGGAAACCAAAGCGCCGGTCAACAGTAATACTGTGTTCGAAGCAGCTTCACTAACTAAGCCCGTCTTCGCTTACGCAGTGCTGAAACTCGTCGACAGCGGCAAGCTCGACCTCGACACGCCTTTAGTAAAGTACTTGCCCGGCCGGTACGACGTAGGTGACGATCCGCGTCTCGATAAGGTCACGACTCGCGATGTACTTCGTCACACCACAGGCTTTCCCAATTGGCGCCCACGTGGTGCCGAGACGCTCAAGATTTATTTCACGCCCGGGCATCACTTCAGCTATTCAGGCGAAGGCTTCGTCTATCTAGCCAAAGTCGTCGAACACATCACCGGCGAGCCCACCAATGCCTTCGTGAAAAGAACTGTCTTTGATCCTTTGGATATGAAAAGCAGCAGCCTGGTTTGGCGAAATGATTACGAGTCGCTTAAGGCTTTTAACCACGACTGGGTGGGCGGAGTATCAGGAAGAGGCAAACCGGAGAAAGCAAACGCGGCCGCGAGCCTGCAGACGACCGCCAACGACTACGCGAATTTTGTGATCGCCATGCTCAAGGGAACCGGCTTGAAGCCGGCAACGGCTCGTCTGATGCTGAAACCTCAAAGCACAGTCACTCTTGCCGGCGCCTTCAATCTCAACGCTCCGGAGGTGAAGCTCGCGAGCAACGTTCAGTGGGGACTCGGCTGGGGTTTGGAAAAGACCGAAGCCGGAATGGCTTTCTGGCATTGGGGCGACAATGGCGACACGAAGGCTTTTGTGCTCGCGTATCCGCAGCGGAAGACGGGTCTGGTGATGTTTGCTAATAGCGCTAATGGTCTCTCAATGATTAACGAGCTGATCGGCAACGCCATGGGAAATGATCAGCCCGCCCTCGCCTGGCTGAACCTTGAACAATACAACTCGTACCCTCGCCAGCTGCTCAAAGCAATTGTTAAAGCGGATGCAGAGACCGTGCTGGCTGACTACCAACAGCGCCGCGCAACGTCAGAAACTCCTAAGACCAAAGATCAAAGTCCCAAGACCAAAACCGACAACTCACCCACCACTCAAGCTTCCGAATTCAAACCGCTCACCGAATCTCAAATGAACACCTTAGGCTATCAACTGCTCCGACTGAAGCGAGTTAAAGATGCCATTGCGGTCTTCAAACAGAATACGGCCGACTTTCCCGACGCTTACAATACCTGGGACAGTCTCGCGGAAGGCTACATGATTGATGGCGATAAGGAGTCGGCGATCAAGTACTACAAAAAGTCTCTCGAGCTAAACCCCGAAAACACCAACGCCGTCCAAAAACTAAAAGAACTTACCCCCGGCAGCTAGGAAATTGCCGTTTCTTCCTAAGCGCCAAAGGCGCGCAATGTGACAGCCTGGGCCAACGGCCCAGGATGCGTGTATCCTCTCAGCACAAAGCGCTGAAAGCGCGAAATTACTAGAAAGCGAGACTAAAGACATGCCTCAATCCCTGTCTTCGATCCTCATTCACCTCATCTTCAGCACCAAACATCGTGAGCCGTTTATTACGCCGGAAATAGAGGCGGAACTCCATCCGTACATGGCTGCGATTTTCCGCGCTCTGAAGTCGCCAGCTCTGGCGATCGACGGAACTGAAGATCACGTCCACACACTCTTCGCTTTGAGTCGCGTCGTCACGCTTGCCGACCTCGTCGAAGAGGTTAAAACCGAGAGTTCAAAGTGGATTAAAATGAAGGGTCCGGAATTCAGAGCCTTTCACTGGCAAAGCGGCTACGGGGCTTTTTCCATCAGCCAATCGCATGTGCCGGCGGTGAAGCGCTACATTCAATCTCAGAAACAGCACCATCGACGAATCACATTTCAGGATGAGTTTCGCAAGTTTCTGAAGAGGTATCAGATTGAATATGATGAGCGGCACGTGTGGGATTGAGAATATTCCGCGCCTTCAGCGCTCCTGGTTACTTTGATGACGTGTGACCTGGGCCGTTGGCCCAGGCTGTCACATTCCGCGCCTTTGGCGCTTAGAACTCGAGGACACCAGTCCTGGGCCGTTGGCCCAGGCTGTCACATTTCGCGCCTTTGGCGCTGAAGAACTGGCGCCTGCCAATGATGTTTTCCGGCCTGAGTTTTTCCGCGTGAATCTACGCTAATCTCTTTCGTTGCAGTGCGGCGGCTTGACGCCGCTTTGGTTTCCTACCAAATCGCAGTCAGGAAGGCGGGCTTGCCCCCGCTCGCTTCAATCGGCAATCGCCAATGAGATGGGTCAGGAAGGCCCGCTGCATTCATCATTCGTTCTCACTGCTCACTTCTAAAGCTCATCAGCAGCAGTCCGGCGATGTACAGTCCCAGCGCGAAGAAAGAAATATATCCGGTGGCAGGTGCAAAGATCGGCGCATCGAGCGTGCCGAGAGAAGCTCCCTGCGCCAGAGTGCCGGCGAGGCGCTTGAGCCAACCTCCGTCTGGTGCATAAAGACTGGCCAACAGCATGTGCTTGAGAACGAATGCAGTTCCAAAAAGCACTACCAGGCTCCGTAACAAACGCCGCGCGTCGAAAGATGAAAACTGGTTGTTCCAGAGGGTCCAGAGAAAAAAGAATGAGAAGAGCCAATGTAATAAACCACTTTCCGGCAACACTGAGTTGAACGCCTGCGCAGACGCGAAAAAGAGAGTTAACAACACCCAGGTGTGACTCACATTTCGGAAGGGTGGATTATTGGCGGCTATCCACGATCGCCATTCAATTAACCCGCCGCGCACAAACAGCAGCATCAGGAGGACGGCAAGGACGAGCGTGATCAACGGCGGTGGAAAAAAGATGAACTTCTGACCCTCGGCGCTGACACGCAGGCCTCCCAACAGCGCCACCGTCAGAAAAATAAGCGGCAACGCCCAGTAGCTGACGAGCGCCTGATTTCTCGATCGGTGATCGACCGCCACTACGTCTCGTCCGTCGGAAGTTAACAATTCGTCGCCCACTGCCGATCTATTATCCGCCGTCACGACCTCGCGGTTGGCAGTTGTTAGCTCGTCGCCGTTTATGTTTCTTAACTCCTTACTCATCACTCATCGCTTGTCCGGCTGTTTGCTGTCAGCTGTTTGCTGCCTGCCCACTTCATCACTCATTACTCGCTTCGGCTTCGCCGCCTGATGTGCGGAAGGTCCCTGACCTTCTGCCGCACTCGGAAATTGACTGGGGCTGCGCCCCTTAAGAGGCGCAGTTACTCATTACTTCCTTCTAAAGGACAAATGGTGGATTCCAGTTAGAAGTGCAACACACAGGCCCGAAGGGCCGATAGTTAGTAGCCACGCCCGTGAGGGCGTGGACATCGGTCGCAATAAGACAAAAGCGCCGAAGGTGCGACAGTGATTTAGCCGGTCAAATCGATTGTCGGTCCTTCGGACCTGGGATCAAATTAATTCCTTTTTCCACGCCCTTACGGGCGTGGCTACTAACGGTCGGCCCTTCGGGCCTGACTGAAAAATGTTTTGCTTCGTAAAAGGACAGCGCTAGATTTGCGGCAAGTTTTTTGTTTCGGAGTCGATGCGGGCGAGACGCCCGCGATCCAGTAAACTCAGTTGCGGATGAGACGCCCCATTTAAGCAGCGGGGGTAAACCACCCTTCCTGACTGAGCATTTATGAATATGCCCGCGACCCAGTAAGGATCCCAAGCCAAATAAGAACCCCAAGCCAGTAAGGACCCCAAGAAAATGAGAATTCCAAAATCACACTCGATCGTCAGAACTCCCCTCGTCATAACTGTAATTTTTCTCCTGGCCGCTGGTGCGGTGCAGGCGCAAAAGACTTCCAAACCGTCAACCGCGACTGCAGCCGATCAATGGTTGCAGTTTCGCGGACCGAACGGGAGCGGCGTAGCTGAAGGTTCCACGCCGCCGGTTGAGTTTGGCGCCAACAAGAACCTTGCCTGGAAAACAGCCGTGCCGTTCGCACGATCTTCGCCAGTCGTCACAGCCAACCGCGTGTTTCTGACGGCAAGTGAAGGCGACAAACTGATCACACTCGCTCTGGATCGGAAGACCGGAAAGATTGTGTGGCAGCGTGAGGTTATGCGGCCGCGTCACATGACGATTTATAAAGCCAACGATCCGGCATCGCCATCGCCGGCTAGCGATGGCAAGAACGTCTACGCCTTCTTTGGTGAGCTTGGATTGATCGCGTATGGACCGACTGGCAAAGAACTCTGGCGCCTGCCTTTGGGACCTTTCAATAGCTTCTACGGCATGGGCGGATCGCCGGTGCTGGCCGGTAACAAGTTGGTGATGGTGTGTGACCACCGAGAGAACTCTTTCATCGTCGCGGTGGACATGCGCAATGGAAAAGTGCTCTGGAAAAAGGAGCGTCGTAATTTTGAAGGGTACTCCACGCCGGCGATTTACACACCCAGGGATGGATCCGCGCAAGTAGTGGTTTTGGGTTCAGCTTCGCTTGATGCCTATTCGCTCGATAACGGTGAGCGATTGTGGTGGGTCGGCAAAGTCGGCGCATATACCAAGGGCGTGCCCGTAGTCGGAGCAGACATGGTCTACGTACTCGGCGAAGGCGGCGACGCTCCTTTCTCCAAAGTAGCTTTCCAGTGCGCGTGTCCACCGCGACGATGAAAGAGTTCTCTCGGTGGTCACACACCATCACCAACTTGTTACCG
>JBAPXA010000161.1:0-11126 GCA_049283975.1 Pyrinomonadaceae bacterium
GTACCAGGGAATCGCCGTCTCGGGTGTGTATGGACCAAATACCGCTTCCGGAGTCGTATGAAATTTTGCGAAGAACGACTTCCAGAGTGGATAGGTGTATTTCATCTCAAAGTCGTAAGCCAACTGGCCGAAGTAATGATTGACCAGTTCAACGACAATTGGCGTGTGGTGAGCAGTTTCGTGCGCGGCCTCGCCGTGCTCGGCAGCTTTAGCGGTTTCAAACAACCAGAACATTAACCAGTTTCCTCTCGCTGAATGATTACGAAATAAAACGCTCTCAAAGCCTCAACAAATAAAGCCACTACAAATGAACATAAGCCGGCAATTGTGGCCGGCAACGAAACCAGGTTGAACTGGTAGGCGATCAGGACCGTCAGGGCAATCACAAAGTATCGCAGGATGTATTTCACCGAAGTGAACCGAGGTGTCGTGCCCGCTTCCAACGCCCCCGCGAAGGCCGCCGCGATCGAAGAGCGCATCCAGTGATGACTAAGCAGGGACAGCAAGCCTCCCACTAGCAAACCTGTGGTCATACGCCACGGAGCCAGAGCGCTGCTCAAGACCACAGCAACACCCACAGCAATCGCCATGGTGCGCATCACGCGCGCGTCGATAGCGCTTCCAGAATTAGTCTGAACCTGTGTGTTGGAAGTTTTGGCCATGCGCGAAGTGGGTGATTTTACACGGGGAAACGTGGAATTGTCGAGGTAGCAACTCAAACTTACCGCGGAGACGCGGTGACACGGAGACACGGAGACACGGTGACGCGGAGGCGCAGAGGCGCAGAGACGCAGAGAAAGCAATAACCATAAAACCAAGAGCAAGCCTCCTCGCAGGTTCTTATGCCTTCTCTTCTTTCTGTCTCCGCGTCTCCGCGTCTCTGCGTCACCGCGTCTCTGCGTCTCTGCGTCTCCGCGTCTCTGCGCCTCTGCGTCTCTGCGCCTCTGCGCCTCTGCGGAAACTTCTGCCGATTACTTGAGCTTAGAAGTGATGCGGATGAACTGATAGAAACCCACCACCGCCCCTAGTACGACGCCAGCCACCAACAACCACGGCGCGGTAGCTAACCAGCGATCAAGCAACCAGCCCAAGCCCGCGAGCGCAATCACCGACGCGAACAAGTTGATGCCCGCTGCATAGGCGAGGCCCGTCTTGCGATTTGCGTCTTGGTCTTCGCGCCCGGCCATTTTTGCCTACCACCTTTCACGCGTCACAAAATTTTTCGGCAATTCGTAAAGCAAGCCTTTACGCGAATGACGTAAAGAATCGTGAATGAAACAGACGTGCGTGCACCAACATGCCTTGCCGCCGTCAATTTGCTGCAGCTCTGTTTGTCGCTCGTGGGCTGACCAGAGCGCGCCAAAGTCGTAATCGTAGTCAGCAAGCGTGGTGAACTTCTCGCGCAGCTCGCAAGCGCGGACGTCGCCGTTGTAATCGATCACCGCTGTAGTTTCCCCCGCGGTACAAGGAAACGGCCAGGGATTGGGTCCTGCAAAGTTCGCAAGTTGCGTGCGGTAGTGAGTGGTGATTGCCCCGACGTAAGCTACGTTCTTGATGAAACGTTTGCTGGCATCGTCGTCAGCAAACATTCGATCGCCATAACGTTTGGTCAAGCTCGAGACGAAGGAGTACATAGCCGGGAGAGCTTCCGGCGGCACCTGTTTGATCTCGTCACCGACCAGCGTCTCACCGCGAATGATGTTGAAGTACTGGCCATCGAGGCGAAAATTTGCCCACATGTAATCCGCAAGCTTTTCGATCTCAGTGTAATTCTCCGCACAGACCACGGTGTTCACGTTGAGACGAAAACGATCCTGATACCTTTCCTTCAACGGGTAGAGAAACTCGATGCACTCGAGGGCCCTCTCCCAGTTCCCGGGCACGCCTCGTATGCGATCATGAGTTTCGCCATATCCGTCGAGCGCGATGTTGAGATAGAGATCGAGTTCGGGATGACGCGCAAGTGCGCGATCGACAATGTCATAGACCCGCGCTTTGATCAGCGCATTGGTGGGTATGATGACGCGCTGCACACCATTGCCGTTGACGAAGGTGTCGATGACCTCTGAAACATCGCGCCGCAGTGTCGGTTCACCGCCCGAGAGCCAGAGGTCGGTGATCGGCGGCATTGTTCGGGAAACTTTTTCGAGTTGGGCAAAAGTAAGATCGCCGGGATGATTCAATTCGGCGTGATAGAAGCAAGTTTTGCAAAAGGCGTTACAGCGAGAGGTAACAAACAGAATCACGGTGCCCAGCCGTTTCTCCCGTTTGCTGGAACGTAACAGTTGTACGAATTGGGTGGCTTTGTTCATGAAAAGTAGGCAGTAGGAAGTAGGCAGTAGATAGTAGTCAGTAGTCCGTTGTCCTGCCTTCTGTCTACTGTCTACTGCCTACTTCCTTCTGCTTCTGCCTAGCGCCGTCTGCCTTCTGTCTACTGTCTACTGTCTACTGCCTACTGTCTACTGCCTACTGTCTACTTTCTACTGCCTACTTCCTACTTTCTACTTCCTACTGTCTAGTTCGTAGGTGATTCCTCGCCAGGTAATTTGCCGGGAAAATGTTGCCGCCAACGCGTTGAATAAATATAGCAGCGAGGCGAGGGGCCAGAGTAGCATCTGCGCAACCAGATCCCGACGCCAGTTTGAATGCTCCCCAGGCAAAGCAATTGTAACTGCACGAAAGCGCACGAACGCCTTGACGGTGCCTAACAGAAAAATGATTACAAGCAAGGCGAGGGGATTCGCAAACGACAGTCCGGATAACGCTCGTGCCGCTACCAGCAAGATCCCACCAAAAAACACCAGACAAAAAAGCGCACTCCCCAACAAGACGGGTCTCCACAGGTGCGCTGCATAAGCGCGCGTGATCTTCAACTGCCGGTTGGAGAATTCCAGCAACTCCGTCAGGTCACAGTCTCCAGGCGAGACCACCAGACATGCAGGCACAAAATGAATCGGCAGCTTCGCCTCGCCGAGGACGCGAGTCATGGTGAAGTCGTCAGACACACTTCCCTGCCACCGCTCCCAAATATTGAGTCGCGCAAACGTCTCACGGCGAATCGCAGTGGAACCGCCCCAACAGAAGTTACTCTTTCGATCGGGCCCCAACGCCGATGCGATCGACGCGTTCCAGACTGAACGCAGCTGGGAAGCAAACCCGCCCTTCCCCGGAACGAACCAACGGTAACCTGTGGCAGCGCCCAATCCATGATCAATAAGCGGCGCAACTAGAGACCGCAACCAGTTCTGGCCCGGCCATGCATCCGAATCGACAAATACCAGCACCTCCGTGCGCCCATCAACGCGGTCAACTGCTGCACGCAGGTTGTGCACTTTCTGTCCGCAATCCACAGCTGCTCCTGCGATCAAAACGCGAGCGGCCGCAGTGGAAGACTTTGTCTTGATGACCTTTTGGATTACTTCAAGTGCCGGATCGGTCTCGCTGTCGGTGACGAAAAGAACTTCGTAGGCAGGGTAGGACTGTTCGAAAACTGCAGCCAGGTTTTTCTCAAGACCGTCCTCACGGCCGCGAAAAGGAACAATCACCGTCGCGAAGGGGCTGTAGTCGGCGGGAGGTTGAGCGAGTTGAGATTTTACGTAGCCTGCGAAACGAAGGCCGCCGCGGAGTGACAGGATGCCTAACCAGATGACGATAGCGGCGAAGAAATAATAAAACCACATAGAGTAATTGACCATGTAGCAAGTCGCAGGGCAAGCCTCAGCCTTGCGCATAATGCTCAGTCCGGAAGGTGGGCTTGCCCCCGCTCTTTCTGCTGCGCCACTTCACAAGAACTATGTCTAGGGTGTTAGGAGTCGCTGGGCAATGCTAATGAAAGGTTGCGGATAAAGGCCGATGAAGATAATGCCTACGAGTGAGGCAACGAGCGCGGTCCGCAGCACTGGGGAAAGTTCCAAAGGCTTGTCGTCTGCGATTCGATCGCCGAGGTACATTACCTTGATGAAGCGGATGTAGTAATAGAAGGAAACGACGGTGTTAATAATCGCCCAGATCGCCAGCCAGTAGTACCAATTCTTACCGTCCGCCTGACCCCGTTGGAGCAAGCCTCCGAAGAGAAAATACTTGCCAATGAAACCGCCAGTCATCGGCAGTCCACCCAGCGAGAGCATGAAGATTGTCATCATCGCCGCCATGCCCGGCGACTTGAGGGCCAGACCGGCCATATCCTCGACGTTATCGCCAATGATGCCGCGGCGCCGCAGACTGATGATGATTCCGAACGCCCCCATGTTCATGAGCGTGTAAACGAGGAGATAGATCAGCAGTCCGATGTAACCATAGGAATTGCCGGCTACCAGCCCGAGTAATAAATAACCGGCGTTGGAGATCGATGAATAGGCAAGCAGGCGTTTAGAGTTTTCCTGAGTCACTGCAGCCCAGTTGCCCACGAGGATCGTGATCGCCGCTACCAGGCCCAACAAAGGTGCCCAGTCAACACGCATCGCCGGCAAAGCTTCGAGAAAGATGCGCGCGTACAGCGCAAAACTGGCTGCCTTCGAGCCGGTTGAGAGAAACGCGGTGACTGAAGTGGGCGCGCCTTCATAAGCGTCGGGAGCCCACATGTGAAATGGCACGGCGGCAATCTTGAAAAATAAACCCGCAGCAAGCGCAATCATGGCGAGCAAGAGCATCGGTCGTAAGTTTGCGAGGCTCTCAGTCGGCTCCACCGTGTCAGCCATTGAAGGGACAATCTGCGCAAGGGCAGTGCCAATTTCACCGAGGTTCGTCGACCCTGTAATCCCGTAGAGGAGGGACATGCCGTAAAGCAACACGCCTGACGAAAACGCCCCCAGCAGGAAATACTTCATCGCGGCTTCATTCGAACGCTTCTCACGTTTTGTAAAAGCAACCAGGACGTAAAACGTCAAAGCCATCAGCTCCAGACTGATGTAGAGGGCAATCAGATCATAGCCACAGGCGAGGAACAACATGCCGACGGTGGCGAAGAGCACGAGTGCGTAATATTCGCCGTGCTGTTCGCCCTCGATATCGAGATAGCGCGTGGAGATCGCCACTGCGAGCGCTGCGGCAATCAGAAAAATGGCTTTAAAGAGAAGAGCAAAGCCATCGATGCGCACCATCCCGTAAAAACCTGTAAGCGGCAAACTGTCCCGGACAAGCCACCACTGCACCGCGAGCGAGGCCCCTGCTATCGCGATACTGACGAGGGCAAAGTAGGCAATCGCTTTGCTCTTGCGATAAGGAAGGATCACTTCCAACACGAGCGCAACGCAGGCACAGACCGTTAGGATCAATTCGGGCGCGATTAATTGCAGGTCGGCGACGTTAAAGAGTGCAGTCGTATTCGCTTGCTGGAGGAGGAACTGATGAACGATAAATGATAAATGAAGAATTGAACTCATTAATATGTCGGTCATGATCTCAACAATCCCAATGTATTTATTCAGCGTTCATCATTCAGCATTCATCATTATTTCTCAGCTTGCTGTTGTGTGGGGTCGCCGCCGGGTACGGGCGGTACTGGATAATCCGGACGCACATGTTTTACGACCGCGTTTACCGGCTGGCGAATGTAATTGACAAAGGTTTGCGGATAGACACCTATCCAGAGCGACATAATTACGAGCGGCGTCATGTACAGCCATTCCCGGCCGCTTAAGTCTGAAAGTTTTTCGTTCTTGGGATTGTCGATGGGGCCGAAGAACATTCGCTGGTACAGCCAGAGCATGTAACCGGCATTCAAGATGATGCCAAGAGCGCCCCACGCAGCCCACCAGGGATTCGCTTCAAACGCCCCCCGCAGCGAAAGAAACTCGGAGATGAAAACGCAAAGCAAAGGCAAGCCGATGGCAGTCATGACCATCGAGAGGAAGACCGCGGCGTATCCCGGCATCACATGCGAGAGGCCGCCAAACTCGGCAACGATGCGCGTATGCCGGCGCTCGTAAATAATCCCCACCAGCAGGAAGAGCGCCGCCGAGTAGATGCCGTGATTGATCATGTGCAGGACCGCGCCATTAACCCCATTGGGATTAAGGGCAAACAGCCCCAGCATGACAATTCCCATCGAAGACACTGACGAGTAGGCCACGAGCTTCTTTACGTCACCGTCTTTCTTGACGACGAAGTACATTGCCGCGAGTGCGCCGTAAATGATCCCGACGATGGCCAGAAAGACCATCACACTGCGCACCCCAAAGGAGCCAAAGTAGCTTTCATCAGCCGACGCCGATGGAAACATCGGCAGGTTGAAGCGGAAGAAACCGTAGGTACCCAGTTTCAGCAAGATCCCGGCGAGGATCACCGAACCCGCCGTGGGCGCTTCAACGTGCGCATCCGGCAGCCAGGTGTGGAAGGGAAACATCGGAACTTTGATCGCAAACCCAAGGGCGAAAGCAAAGAAGAGCAGCACTTGCATCGTCCCCATCGGCATTACCGAACCGAGCGCCTGCATGTAGAGCATGTTGAAGGTGCCGGTGCCGTTCGCAGTTGCTGTTTGAATGGTGTTCGAAACCAGTGCCGCCGCTTCGCTGTTTCCTGCGACTAGATTGAGAGTGGCCTGGGTGATCTGCCCCGTTAGCGCAGTGTCCTGCGTCAAGAAATACATCTTGAGGACGCCGAGCAGCATTACCACCGAACCTACGAGTGTATAGAGGAAGAATTTGATTGCCGCATAAAGGCGGTTCTCGCCGCCCCAGATGCCAATCAGGAAATACATGGGCACGAGCGACACTTCAAAGAACAAGTAGAACAGGAAGAGATCCATCGAAGCGAAGACGCCAACGACGGCTGTTTGCAGGAGCAGCAGCAGCACGTAGTATTCCTTTTCGCGCTTCTCAATGTATTTCCACGACGAGAGGGCGGCGATGACGCCCAGCAGCGTGGTGAGCACAATTAGCAACACCGCCACGCCGTCAGCACCCATCTGATAGCGCGCGCCAATTACGGGAATCCATTGATAGTCTTCAAGGAACTGCATGCCGCCGCGCGTCCGGTCATAACCCATCAGCAATAACGAGGCGACGAATGCGAGCCCAAACCAGGCGGTAGCGAACTTTTTGATGAGGCTGGCCTGGTTCTTCTTGAAGAGCGCAAGAATGATGATAGCGCCGACCGTCGGTAGCCAGGTGACGATGGAAAGGATGTAGGTCTTCATAATTGGCGGTTGTCAGTAGTCAGTAGTCCGTAGACCGTGGAAGAACGCCTTTTAATGTTTATTCGTGTCATTTCGTGGATCGTTCTCTTTGGCGACGTAAAGGTTACGATCCACGAAATCACACCAACCGACACGAAGTAACCACTCACAACTAACTACCAGCTACTGACTACCAGGATTCAGATCGCTAAAGCCATAAAGCTTCTCACCAAACTTATTATGTCCCCGGCAAAGAAGAGTGCGACCGCAACGACCAACCCAAACACCATCACGAGGGCGTAGTTTTGCGTTAAGCCAGTTTGCGCGGCGCGCAACAACGGCGACATCAAGCGCATGATGAAAGCGGCGATCGCGTTGACAATGCCATCGACGAAATATTTGTCTGTTGCTCCGGTGATCCTACTGGTGAGCCGTGTCAGCCACGCGCTGCCATTCACTGCACCATCAACTACTTTTGAATCCACCGCAAAGACTCCGCGAGCTGCGTCCATCACGCGATGAGTCACGGCCCAACCGTAAAACTCATCGACCCAATACTTGTTGTAGCTCGCCTCGTAAAGCGGTTTCAGTCGCCGCGCCCAGGCATCCGGCAGCTGCGGACTCTTCACATAGAACAGCCAGCCGAGCGCGATGCCGATCGCGGCCACCACCAGGGAGATAACTATGAAGAGCCATTCCGAAGCCAGATGACTGCCAAGCGCACCTTCTGCCGCATGAGCCAGGTTGAATCCCTCACCCGCCGTTGTCGCATGAGTCGCCGCCTGGCTTTCGCCTGCCGCAGTACTGTGTTCTGTCGCTCCCGTTTCACCAGCCGGCGCCGCGGCGACAGGTTCCGCGCCCTGCTCACCGGCTCCGCTGGCGTGCTCTCTACCAAATTCACCGGTGGCTGAATTCCAAATGATGGGATCGAGATAGTTGACTATATTTGAACGACCGCCCGGATGTTCGCTGCCG
The DNA here is from genome assembly GCA_049283975.1 of Pyrinomonadaceae bacterium. Lineage (GTDB taxonomy): Bacteria > Acidobacteriota > Blastocatellia > Pyrinomonadales > Pyrinomonadaceae > PSRF01. The sequence goes on from JBAPXA010000161.1 coordinate 8,090, forward strand.
GAAAGGAACTTGAACGCCGGACCAACGCCCACGAACCCACCAATGGTCGCCAACACGGCCAAAGCCACGAGCGGAGCCCACATTGATGCTGGCGATTCATGAGGCACGTGTTGATGATGTCCCGGAGTCGCATGATCCTCGTGCACTTCATGCCCTGGTGCATGCGAATGGCTGTTAAGAAACTTCTCCTTGCCCCAGAAGGTCATCGCTACCAAGCGCGTCATGTAAAAAGCAGTACAGGTCGCCGCGATCGTTCCCACAATCCACACCAGCCAGCCATAGGGAATCACGGAGGTGGAAGCAGCGTTCCAGAGGATCTCGTCTTTCGACCAGAAGCCGCTGAAAGGAATGATGCCGCAGATTGCTAACCAACCGGCGAGGAAGGTCAGATAAGTGTAGGGCATGTACTTCTTCAAACCACCCATGCGGCGCATGTCCTGTTCGTGATGCATGCCGTGAATCACGCTGCCGGCGCCGAGGAACATCAGCGCCTTGAAGAAGGCGTGCGTCATCACGTGGAAGATGCCGATTACAAAGGCGCCTACTCCGCACGCCATAAACATGAAGCCGAGTTGCGAGACAGTTGAATAAGCCAGGACCTTCTTGATGTCGTTTTGCGTGATCGCGATCGTCGCCGCGAAGATTGCCGTTGCCGCTCCCACTAATGCCACCACCAGCATCATCGTTTGTGAGTGCTGAAAGATGACGTTGGTACGCGTCACCATGTAGAGGCCCGCAGTCACCATGGTCGCGGCGTGAATCAGCGCGGAAACAGGCGTTGGTCCCGCCATCGCATCTGGGAGCCAGACGTGTAAAGGCAGTTGCGCAGACTTTCCGCACGCGCCCACAAAAAGCCCAAGCGCAATCCAGGACAGGATTCCCCAATGCCCGATCGCTTCGAGGGGAAAGCTTTTCGCCTGGGCAAACACGTCCGTGTACTGCGTTGACCCAAACACCGCGATCACACCAAAGATTGCCAAAGCAAAACCGAAGTCACCAATGCGATTAGTGATGAACGCCTTGCGTGAAGCGTCGCCGGCTTCTTTGCGATCGAAGTAATAACCAATCAGCAGGTACGAGCAGAGTCCGACACCTTCCCAGCCAACAAACATCATCAGGAAGTTGGAGCCCATCACCAGGATGAGCATCGAGAACATGAAGAGGCCCATGTAGGCGAAGAAGCGATAAAAGCCCGGATCGCCGTGCATGTAGCCGGTGGCGAACACGAAGATGCAAAGGCCGACACCGGTAACAATCAGCATGAAGACCGACGACAGCGCGTCGAGCTGGTAACTCCACTCGACATTCAGATCTGAGCTGGTGGGTGCCTGGGAGACGGTCGAAGGAAGTTGCGTTGGCTGTTCGAGTGTCGAGGCTTCACGTTCAGCGGCGCCTGCGGTCAGACGCACGGCGCCTCCCGAGATCCAGGTGAAACTGAATGCCCCATCTTCACTGGTGACGTATGGCTTGGGCCAAATACTGTGATTGCTGAAACCGTATGAATAGACGGCGCCGAGACTGAGTAGGAACGCGAGGGCAATCGTGCCGACGGCGATTCCCCCAATCAGCTTTTCGGAAAAACGAAACTTGCGGCCCAGCAACCCATTAAGGGCAGCGCCGGCAAGTGGCAGGAGCGGAATGAGCCAGATGTATCTATGCATTAATGCAAGTCCAACGTCTCATGTCCAATGTCCGCTTTCCAACTGACGTTGGACATTGGACTCTGGACTTTGGACTTTGAATGTTGAACTACCACTTCAGAATATCAATCTCGTCGATCCAGATAGTCTCTTTATTGCGATAGAGTGCAATCACGATTCCCAGTCCAATTGCTGCCTCAGCGGCGGCGACTACGATTACGAACACAGTGAAGACCTGGCCAGCGACGGCGTTTAGATTTCCGGTGGCCTGCAGGTAACGCGAGAAGGCGATGAAGTTGAGATTGGCGGCGTTCAGAATCAACTCAATCGACATGAAAATGACGATGATGTTGCGGCGGGTCAAAACACCGCCCACGCCGATTACGAAGAGCAGCGCGCCGATCATCAAGAAGCGAGAGAGATCAGGATTCCTGATGCCCTGCATCATGACGCCGCTGCGGCTTTCTTCCTGAAACAGAAAAATCAGAGCTGGTGCGAAAAGAGTCAGCATGATCAAAGTCGTGGTCGTGCGCTACACAAGGTCATCAGTCACTGGAGGCACTCCCGCCAGTTCCCGTTCACGCGTGGTTTCCGCCGCCAGTACTTCCGGCGCCAGATCGTCGACCGCCGCTTCCTGCTTCAGTGTTCGGGCCAGCATTACTGAGCCGATGATAGCGACGAGCAGGAGGACGCTGGCGATTTCAAACGGCAACGCAGCAAATCGATAAAGACTATTACCCACGCGTTGCGTGTCGGTCGTGATGCGGCTGGTGCCAGTCCCTCCGGCCACCAGGCTCTGATCCTGTACCTGGACGAGCGGGGCGGGATTTCGTTTTTGCAGTCCTCTGTAGCCGACGTTGACTGCGAAGAGCAGACCCAGCACCAGGAGTAAACAAAAAACCATGCTCACGGTAACCTGCCGCGGCTTGTTCATTGTCGGTTGATTGCCACGCTCCTCCGCGCCGACGTTCACGAGCATGATCACGAAGAGAAACAAGACCATCACGCCGCCGACATAAACGAGGATCTGCACGCCGGCGATGAACTCCGCGCCCGCCAAAACGAACAAAGCTGCAACAGAAACAAGGGAGGAAATCAGGAACAGAGCGCTGTGAACGGCGTTACGCGCCATCACGGTCAACAGCCCCGCGAAGATGGCGGCGATAGAGAATATCCAGAAGAAGACAGCTTCCCAGCCAGACAAAACCATAAGATTGCCGATTGGCGATTGGCGATTGCCGATTAAGACACTATTGCCTTCGCTTTAGTGATTTTGCCGCTGAGATTCTTGAACGCGCCATGATTGCAACTAGTTCTTTAGCCTCAAGCAATAAAGCCCCGACCACGTTCTCCCGCAGCATCCCACTTTCAATTATCAATTCCATCCAAAACGCGCT
>JBAPXA010000162.1:0-4588 GCA_049283975.1 Pyrinomonadaceae bacterium
CCATCAGCGTTTGTTCCCAGCGGATCACTGGTAGACGCGAAAGCAATATGGGAACCGTCCTGGGAAATCGCGGGAGCAACTGCACGACTACTTCCCATCTGTTCGTAGGTCGGTGGCTCCGAAATGAGATCGGCAACCAGAGCGTGAAACCCATTGCCGCCGGCTCCCGCAAGATCGATGCTCGACTCAAAGGCAATGAATCGGCCGTTGCCACTCAACGAAGGATTCAGGTTGAGGACTTCCTCCCCAGTATTTGTGACGCGACTTAGTCTTGCGGGCGTAACTGGAGTAGGGGAAACCGTAGCGATGAGAAAGAGAATCGCCAGGGTGAGACAAAGACTGATATAGAGGTTTGAGCGAAGCATGGTGAGGTTGCTCCTTTTTAAATGTTAGGGATTGGCTAGTTTGAGTCTAGCCTTGTCCAGGATTCCAGTCGTTCCATCTAAACAAGCAATTCATTCCTTCGCCGGACCCGCACATGAACTTGGCCGGCTTCCACCTGCCGGAACAATCCAAAGTTCATATTCAACCTGTGGCCGGAAACACGAAGTGACCATGAAAATCTTATTGCTGGTGCGGTTGTAATCTACAAGGTAGCTTTTAGTCTTTTTCGCACGCTTTAGAGCTTCGCTGGCGGGTCTGCCTTTTTTCCCAAAGACGACGACATAGCCTACAGCGCGGGGATCACTTTGTAACTCCCTGGCAAAAGCATCCAACCGAGCCTTTTCCTGATTGCTGCTGACCGTTCCATACTTTTCAAATCTACGGGCTCTTTGAGGTCCCCTCATCTGTGCGGGGCTAAAGTCGGATCTGACCAGGTCGTGGTTTATACCAGCAGCACTTGCCCCGAACTTTTGGCATGGGTTTGGGTTGCTCGCGAGTGATAGCACCAAAGCTGACCCGAGAATCAGAATGGATTCGGAGAATTGCATCATAAAATGTTCTCTTTCGTCTGAAAGTTCAACGAAGTAAAGCAGAACGATCGACTGCCATTCTTAACCGCTCCTGCGGCACACATTTTCCTCAGCATCGTACTCGAAGCCATTTGGGCATGTTGTGGTGTGATCCACAAAGACGCCTTCCAGCGTGTCCTCTTTTCCTAGCTTCACAGTCGTAAGATCAACGCCATACATCGAGGTATTTTTGAACTTCGCGCCGGTGAGATCGACGTTAGTAAGCACGGCGCCGGTAAGATCGGCATTATGAAGATTAGCCTGAACCAGGTTGGCGTAGGCGAAGTCTGCCTCGTTCAACTTGGCGTTATCAAAATTCGCATTCCACAGCCGCGCGCCCTTGAGATCGGCCTTCGTCAAATTCGCGTTGGTAAAGTTCGCGCCATTAAAATTACCGCTCTGCAAAGTGCAGTCGCGCAAATCTGTAGAGATCAGATTGAGCGGGTCGGGTTCACCCTCTCCGTAAGTTAACTTTCGCTGCCCTAGAAATTTCAATGTTTCATAAACGTCTACGCGACACTTGGGCTTGCTGCCCTCGGGTTCGCTGCTAGCGTTTGCCACCGGAACCATCCTGAACCGTGATGATCTTCCGGCTGCCGATCCCGAACTCTTTTCCGGCCACGGCGACGCTTCCTGGATGAAGTGAGTTAAGACATCGACCATTTCGCGATGCACTTTGATATCCAACAGGTGTTGGGCAGCATACTTCTTTAGCGCAGCCTCAGAAGCTCTTTCAGCCTCCAGATCCTTGGAGCGGGAAGAGTATTCGGACTCAGAGTCGATTCGCTGCTCCAGCCGTCGAAACGCATAGATGCCGGCGAGATGATGAAATACGGATTCTCCTCCCAGGTCCTCGAGCGCTTTGGTGAATTGCTCGCTAATTTTCTGGGTTTCACTGCTATCAAGTGTTCTTTCCGAAACCTTCAGTGTCTGTTCGGAAGTTGCTTGTGTAAGCTTGAAGTTGATCCAACTGAAAAAGATTGTGAGTAAGACCAGTGCGCCACCGGTGATTTTCACATAGATGTCGACTACATCCTTCTTTTCGGAAAAAAGGGTGACCGGAGACAAATACCACCGCAGAACTCTCCACAAGAGGATAAAGAGAAAAATGCTGCCCCAAATGACATAGATGATTAGCCGATCGTCTGGTGGAAATCGCTGCAGGGCAATAAACGCCAGGATGGTTGTCAATCCTAATAGCAGAATGCTGGGCTGATTAAACAGCACAGCAAGTTTCGGTCGCAGGCCGGGACTTGTATCTGCCATAGTCTCCTCCCTTGGCAAGTTTGCGAGGACAGGGAAGGCAGTGAGAGCGGCAACGTTCTCAGGTTATTTAGGAACTCAGTTGTTAATACTTACCACAAGCGCGAGGACTTGAAGCGGCGTATCAATCTCATTACTCTTAAATGACCACAATAATGAGTCTGAGTGGTACCCTTGGAATTTCAGCCCCAATTCTACACCTCGTGGTCGATAATTCAAGAGCTTGTTTCGCTCGTTGACGGTCGTAAGTGGCGTTCCTTTCGCAGGCGCGCAAAACAGCTCTGGAGAGTAAAGCCCAAGCGGAGATTCGATGGCAAGAATTCTGATCAGCGGTTCACACGGCCTCGTAGGCAAAGCACTGAGTAAAGCACTCGCGGCTGAGGGGCATGACATATATTCTCTCGTGCGGTATGCCCCGCATACAGAAAAAGAAATCGAGTGGAGTCCGGATCGTTACAGCATCGCGATCTCCAGAATTGAAGGCTTCGATGCGGTCTATCATCTGGCGGGAGAAAGCATCGCCTCCGGCCGCTGGAACGAGGAGAAGAAGCGCAAGATCAGGGAGAGCCGCACGAAGGGAACCAAACTGCTGAGCGACGCGCTCGCAAATCTTTCACAACCGCCCAAGACACTTATCAGTGCCTCAGCAATCGGGTATTACGGCGACCGCGGCGATGAGTTGTTAACTGAAACCAGCCCGCCGGGTAAGGACTTTCTCGCCGATGTTTGTGTCGAGTGGGAAAAAGCTACCGAGCACGCGCGCGCGAAAGGAGTCAGGGTCGTCAACACTCGCTTCGGCATCATTCTGGATAAAGAAGGCGGCGCACTCGCGAAGATGCTGACTCCATTCCGCATGGGTATCGGCGGCAGGATTGGCGCTGGCAAACAGTGGATGAGCTGGATCGCTCTCGACGACGTTATCGGTGCGTTACAGTTCGTCTTGAGCAACGAAACACTGAATAGCCCAGTTAACTTCGTCGGCCCCAATCCGGTCACGAATGCCGAGTTCACCAAGACACTCGGTAACGTCTTATCGCGGCCGACGCTCTTTCCCATTCCGGAGTTTGGTGTGCGCCTCGCGTTTGGTGAGATGGCGGACGCGCTGCTGTTATCGAGCCAGCGAGTGGAGCCGAGCAGCCTAAAGCAGTCGGGTTACGAATTTCGTTATGCTAAGTTGGAGAGTGCCCTGCGGGCTATTCTGAACGGTTCGAATTGAAAGCGGCGGCAAGCACGCCTTCCGGACTGAGCATTACCTAGCTGACTGAGTGAGATTGAAACTGATCCAGCACGCCGAACACTTCCAGCGCATACTTCACATTTCCAAACGGCGCTGACACTTGTACCCCTTGAATCAGGTCGCGTACTTCCAGCAAAGACTCCCGGGCAATCTTCAATCCCTCATCGCGCCCCGCTTCTTTGCTGATCGCCGATGCCGCACTCATGCGTTCCATAATTGCCGGCGTGACGCGTACCCCCGGAACCTCGTTGTGCAGAAACTCGGCATTGCGAAAAGAAACCAGCGGCCAGATACCAGCCACGATGGGAATGCGGCAGTGTTCGATGCGTTTTAGAAACTGGCGCAATTGTTCAGTATCGAAAACCGGCTGCGTGATGGCGTATTCGGCACCTGCTTCGATCTTCCATTCAAAGCGTCGCAGTTCCTCTTCCATGTTTACTGCGCCGGGATTAACACCGACCCCTATAGAAAAAGCGGTCGGTTCACCAATCGGATTGTTACCGATGTCCAAGCCGTGGTTCAGTTTGTTCACCATGTTGGTCAAACCGATCGCGTCGATGTCAAATACCGCTGTGGCGTCAGGGTAAGGTCCCATCTTTGGGGGATCGCCCGTGATCAATAGTAGGTTGCGGAGGCCGAGGGCGGCCGCCCCCAAAATGTCTGACATCATTCCCAGTAAATTTCGATCGCGACAGCAGTAGTGCAGCACTGCCTCAATACCGATTTGCTGCTGCACCATCACCGCGGTTGCCATTGCGCCCATGCGTGTTTGTGCGCGCGGGCCGTCGGGAATGTTGACGCCATCCACGCCGGCATCCTTCAGAAGCCTGATCGCATCGAGCGTTTTCCAGGGATTGCACCCTTTTGGTGGCAGCACTTCAACGGTGGTTACGAATTCGCCGCGCGCGATCTTGCGGGCCCAGTTTGAACGCTCTTCTGCGGGCACCACCTTAACATCTGGAGGTTTGAGTTCGTGGATGCTCACCTTGGTCACACTGGGAGCTTCGACTTGCTGTGTGCGCGGATGAAACTGTCGAATCGCATCTGCGATCATCTTGACGTGCGCCGGTGTTGTGCCGCAGCAACCGCCTACGAATTTCGCGCCAGCTTGAATGATGCGTCTTGAGTATTCGGC
>JBAPXA010000163.1:0-4820 GCA_049283975.1 Pyrinomonadaceae bacterium
GCTCAGCACTTGCCCCTGGCTATTGCAGTTCGCGCCGTTGGCGCCTCGGACGTTGCACTTCATACTTGAATCGACTGATTTCAACCTTGATTGCATTGGGCTTGATTAAGTCATTCTGGAGCCGCAATCGGCAATTGGCAATCGGCAATTGAGACGGACGATACTCGAGACAACACTCAATGTCCTAAGGGATTTTCTGATACGGCATGCCGCGCATTATGATCCGTTGGCGGCGCGCAACGCGACGCGGATTGATACGCGGGTTAAAAACCGTGCGAGGATTGGGGACCATCGCGGAAAGGTAGGCCGCCTCACTCGCGGTCAGACTGGCGGCCGACTTATTAAAATAGCGGCGGGCGGCTGCCTCGGCGCCATACACTCCATCTCCCCATTCGATCACATTAAGATAAATTTCCAGTATCCGTCGTTTCGTCAGTAACTTTTCCAGGAACATTGTGAGCACAGCCTCCTGCCCTTTGCGAATGAAGTTCTTTTGCGAAGAGAGGTAGAGATTTTTGGCGAGCTGTTGCGTCACGGTCGAGGCGCCGCGCTTGAAGTCAGGCAGGGAAGGGAGCCAATCACCTTCGTCGTCGCCTTCCGACTTCGCCTCCTTTGCTGCTTCACGCTGGGCCTGGTCCCAAACCTTCTGGATTGCTTCGTAATCGAAACCGTTATGGGTAAGAAAGTTTGTGTCCTCGCCCGCGAGTATTGCTCGCTGCAGGTGGGGCGAGATTTGATTAAGCGACACCCAGATTTGTTCGCGGCGAGCTTGTTGGCCCCGCGCCCGGGCCTCGGCGTCGCGAGTTTCAATCAATGATGTTGAGCCGGGATTATGAGTTCGCAGACGCGCCACGCGTGCGAACATGATGGTCTCAAAACCAAGAATGCCAATAGAGATTCCGAGCAGTGCCAGAAACGCTACTCGGAAGAACTTGCGGATCCGTCCTCTTTTCCTGGTGCGCGCTTTCCTCATCCAATCGCAGTCTGCCGGGCAAGGCGTGATCGATCCAGATTCCCAAAAACTTGTACCACCGATCGTATGGTGTTGCAGTGAATCTCAACGGTATCGCTGATTGCTTCGCCGTAACCGCCAGACATTACCGTGACTAGGGGAAGCTCGCGGTCAAAACAGGCTTGCAGCACTAGCTCATCGCGTTCTTTTAAGCCCGCGATTGAGAGCGAGAGGCGTCCTAACTTATCTCCCACGTAAGGATCAGCGCCGCCAAGATAAAAAATGATGTCGGGCTCATGCGCGAAAATAGCGGGCAAATTTGCCGCCAGCACACTCAGGTAGGATTTGTCTGGCGTCCCGTCTTCGAGTTCAACATCCAGTGTGGATTTTGCCTTAAACAATGGGTAGTTCTTCGCGCCATGAATCGAAAAGGTAAAGACCTCCGTATCGCCGGCAAAGATCGTAGCCGTACCGTTCCCCTGATGCACATCGCAATCGACAATCGCACTGCGCCTAATCCGGCCCTGGCGCTGTAAGGTGCGAATTGCGACCGCGACATCGTTCAGCACGCAAAACCCCTCGCCTCGATCGGGAAAGGAATGGTGGGTGCCGCCGGCCAGGTTGGAACCAACACCGGTTTCCAACGCTTCGTGTGCGGCGGCAATCGTTCCCCCAACGGCATAAAACGATCTCCGCACGAGTGATTCCGACCAGGGAAGTCCCAGCCTTCTGATTTCCTGAGTGCTCAACCTCCCCTCGCACAAGCGAGTCACATACTCCTCAGTGTGAACTTCCAGAACCTCGGCAATCGAGGCCGGCGCCGGCTCAACCAGGTCTTCCCGCTTCAGCGTCCCTTCCTGCAATAAGCGATCGCGCACCAGTTCGAACTTGCGAATTGGAAAGACATGACCAGCGCCAATGTCGGCGTAGTAATTTGGGGAGTAAAAAACTTTCATCTCTCGGGACGGTCGAAGGTTTCCGAACAAGGTCGAGTTTACCCCAGGAAGGGGAATCGGCAATTGGCAATCGCCAATCATTACAGCTCATTGACAGTATGCAGTAGCGCAAGCTAATCTGTTTTCCCGTGGAACTCACGGACAAACATTCCTCGAATCCCAATCAAATAAAAGCAGTCGCAATAATCCCCGCACGATACGAGTCGAGTCGACTTCCTGGCAAAGCTTTGCTCCAAATCAACGGTAAACCCATGATTTGCTGCGTTGCCAATCAGGCAAGCAGAGCAAGAGGTATTGAGCGCGTAATCGTCGCGACTGATGATCAGCGAATTATCGATGCCGTGGAGGCCGGCGGATTCGAAGCCGTGCTAACCAGCAGTGCCCATGCAAGTGGCACAGACCGTATTGCAGAAGTGGCGGAGAAGCTTGACGCTGAAATCGTGGTTAACGTTCAGGGTGATGAGCCGCTGATTGCACCTGAGTCCATCGAACGGTCCGTGGCTTCGCTTGTTGCTCACCCGACAGCAGGGATTGTCACCACTTGGGAGCCAATCGCGGAACCAGCAGACGTTTTGAATCCCGATCTGGTGAAGATAGTGGTTGATTCCGAAGGTCGGGCTGTTTACTTTTCGCGCGCACCTGTTCCCTGGCCGCGGGACGCCGTGCGCGAGCACGGGACCTTAGAGAATGCTTTTCTTGAAGAGCCATTGCTGTTGCAGAGCTTTCGCAAGCATACCGGCTTGTATGTCTACCGTCGCGATGTGCTGTTGCAGTTTACGAAGTGGCCGCAGTCTGTTTTGGAACGTCAGGAGTCGCTTGAGCAATTGCGTGCCCTCGAGCACGGTGTCGAGATACGGGCAATAAAAGCCAGTAGGCCGTCCATTGGAGTTGATACGCAGAAGGATTTGGACGAGGTAAGAAAGCAAGTTTCTGAGTTTTGTGTTCCGGGAGTCAACGTTCTCTCGGGGGCCTGAAGTTATCCGCTGGAGATGTAATTACGCTAGACTCGAAACTCGAGACTTCATATGAACGACATTATCGGTATTGCTTTCATAGTGCTTTTGGTCTTGGGCGCAGTGATCGGCTTGCTGCAACTGAGCAAGCCTTATGACGTGAGCAATGAAGAGTTTGAGAAGCGCGCGCATGAAGCGCCAAGCTTGATCAGCGCGGGCATGTCCGGACTGCAGAAGATTCTCGACCCGGCAGCGGGAAAGGCGATGGAAGTACAAGAGGATTTTAAGCAGGGCTACTACAACGGCGAGCAGGAGTCCGGCGATAAGCCGGAGCCAGGCAGCGAGAAGTAGTAGGCAGACGGCAGGAGCAGACGGCAGAAGGCAGAAGGCGGGAAGCAGCAGGGGCAGCAATCGCCAATGACCCAATGTCTCAATGACTCAATGACTCAATCACTCAATGACTAATTTCTCTGGAGAACGCAATGCCAAAATATATCTTCGTAACGGGTGGGGTAGTTTCGAGCCTGGGCAAAGGCCTCGCGGCTTCGTCCATTGGTTGTTTGCTCGAGGCAAGGGGACTGCGCGTTGCTCTTATCAAACTTGATCCCTATATCAATGTCGATCCGGGCACCATGTCGCCCTTCCAACATGGCGAAGTCTTCGTTACTGACGACGGCGCTGAAACCGATCTCGACCTCGGACACTACGAGCGCTTCACGCACGCTCATCTCTCACAGGCGAATAATTGGACCACCGGCCGGATTTATCTTTCGGTTATCGAGAAGGAGCGTCGCGGCGACTATCTGGGCAAGACGATTCAGGTGATTCCGCATATCACTAACGAGATCAAGGAGGCCGTACGCGCGGTTGCAGAAAAAGATGTCCTCGACGCCGTAATTGTTGAGATCGGCGGAACTGTGGGCGACATTGAGTCGCTGCCCTTTCTGGAAGCCATCCGGCAAATGGGAAACGAAGAAGGTGCGGGCAATGCGCTTTTTGTGCATGTAACCCTTGTGCCGTTTATCGCCGCTGCCGGCGAACTAAAAACAAAACCGACCCAACATTCGGTTCGCGATCTGCGCGAGATCGGAATCGCGTCCGACGTCCTGCTTTGCCGTTCGGAAAAACCGCTATCGCATGACCTGCGTTCAAAGATCGCTCTCTTCTGTAATGTCAAAGACTCAGCCGTTATTAGCGCTCAGGACGTCGACACGATCTACTACGTTCCCCTCGCCTTCCACGAACAGGGCCTGGATGAGTTAATCATCACCCAACTTGGTTTTGGCGCGCGTGCCGCACAAATTGACCTGGCGCAGTGGCGCGAACTGGTCGGAACTATTCGCGAGCCTTCCGGTGGCGAAACATCGATTGCGATCGTGGGCAAGTATGTGGAGCTGGAAGATTCCTACAAGTCTTTGCGTGAAGCACTGACGCACGGCGGTGTTGCTAATAAATTGCGCGTCAGCGTGAAATGGATTGAATCGGAAGAGTTGATGGACGACGACTACGAGTCTCGGCTGCGTGATTTTGACGCCATTTTGATTCCAGGTGGTTTTGGCAAGCGCGGCGTCGCGGGAATGATCCGCGCGATTTCGTATGCGCGTAAGAGTCGCACGCCGTTTTTTGGCATCTGTCTGGGTATGCAAACCTCTTGCATTGAATACGCGAGAAATGTTTGCGGACTAAAAGATGCTGACTCCACCGAATTCGATCTCGAGACACCTTATCCCATAATCTTTAAGTTAAGAGATCTGGTAGATGTCGACGAGTTGGGCGGAACTATGCGACTCGGCGCCTGGCCCTGCGAGCTGAAACCAGAGTCGCTGGCGAGCGAGATTTACGGTGGTGCTGCTGAGATTAGCGAGCGGCATCGACATCGGTACGAATTTAATCCGGAATTTCGTGAGACGCTCGAACGAGCCGGCCTGACGTTCAGTGGTGTATCGCCCGATCAGAAGT
>JBAPXA010000164.1:0-1920 GCA_049283975.1 Pyrinomonadaceae bacterium
GCAGTTACCTTAAATGAACGGCTTGATTACTTCGGCTCCACGGTAAACATGGCCGCCCGGCTTGAGGGGCTTTCGACCGGAAATGACGTGGTGATCTCCGCTGCGGTCTACAATGATCCCGAAGTTCGTAAACTTTTAAGTTCACCGGAAGAGAATCTCCAGGCAGCGCCTTTTGTAATGGAGCTCAAGGGTTTTGATCAGGAGCAATTCGAACTGTGGCGCGTCGTGCGCAAAGGCGCCGGCCAAAACGCGGTTTCTTTCTAAAGCGACTAAACAGATGCCGGCAATCCTGGAAGCAAAAGACGTCTCAAAAATTTATCAGATGGGCAGCGCGAACGTGGCTGCCCTCGATCACGTGTCGTTGACGATAAAGGAAGGCGAGTTTGCAGCAATCCAGGGCACGTCGGGTTCCGGCAAGTCGACCCTGCTCAACATGCTTGGTGGTCTGGATCATCCAACGAGCGGCGACGTTCTTTTCGCCGGGCGTGCATTGGGACCACTCAACAAGAAAGAGATGGCTCGTTACCGCCGCTACTCAGTTGGGATGATTTTTCAAAACTTCAATCTCGTGCCGACAATGAGCGCGGCAGAGAATGTCGGTCTCGCTTTGGCTTTCGGAGGTATGCGCGGCACGCAACGACAAAAGCGTGCGGAAGAGTTGTTGGGTCGTGTGGGTCTGTCAGATCGCTTGACGCATCGTCCCTCAGAACTTTCCGGCGGCGAACAACAGCGCGTGGCGATTGCGCGGGCGCTCGCCAATCGTCCCAAGGTCTTACTTGCAGACGAGCCGACCGGCAATCTCGATTCAACGCGGGCGCACGAGCTGTTGGCCCTATTGCGCGAGATGGTTAACGACGACTCTTTGACGATCTTGATGGTGACGCACGATCACGAACTGGCAACCAGCTTTGCCGACAGAATTGTTTTGATGAAGGACGGCAAAACGGTCTAAAAAGCGGTCTTTGGACTTTGGTCTTAGGTCTTGGGTCTTTGATGTCTATTTAGGAAATCGTGTCCTTGTTGCTTCCGAACACTCGAAGACCGAAGGCCAAAGTCCAAAGACCAAAAACAAAGACCAATCACCCTGAAGAGGCCTTCTATGACAAACGACACATCAGAAATGACCCTCGAGGCTTTGCGGTCGGTTCCGCTCTTCGCCTCGCTCGATGATCAGACAGCCTCCGCGTTACGCCGTCTCTTAAGGTTCGAGGACGTACCAAGCGGCACGCAACTGTTTAGTAAGGGCCAAACCGGTGATGCGATGTATCTGGTGGAAAGCGGACGCGTTCGGATCAGCATTACCGATGAAGATGGTCACGAACTGACCCTTGCCGAAAATGCGCAGGGCGACTTCTTTGGCGAGATGGCGTTGATTGATGGCCGGCAGCGCTCCGCGGATGCGCATGTGATTGCCGACGCGCGACTCGCGATCCTGTCGCGGCCGGACTTCCTTTCTTTTGTGCGTTCCAGTCCGGACATGGCTTTGGAGATGCTGGCAGCGCTGACTGATCGCCTCCGGCGCACAGACGAGTTGTTGCGAGGTCGCGTATCGCGCAACGTCAATGACGAGGAGCGCGCCCGGGCGACGATGGCGGATCGTGCAGCAGACTTGATCGCCGAGTTTGGCGGCAGTTGGAAATTCATCATCGCCTCGATGGCTCTGATACTCTTCTGGATCATCTTCAACTCATACATTCTGGTTAAGGGCTTCGATCCCGCTCCTTACCAGATGCTGAATCTAACGCTGGCGGTGGTAGCCGGAATGCAGGCGCCGATTATCATGATGTCGCAGAACCGGCAGGGGGAGAAAGATCGGCTGCGCGCCGATCTGGACTATAGGGTAAATCTAAAGAACGAGCTGTCGCTGACTGTAGTACTTCGCCGACTTGATGTATTGGAAAGCGAGAGGTTGCCGAGGAT
>JBAPXA010000165.1:0-6586 GCA_049283975.1 Pyrinomonadaceae bacterium
CCCCAGCATCTTGTCGAAGCGCGCTTTCTCGACGTTTAAGATCTTTCCCTTCAGCGGCAAGATGGCCTGGTTTTTCCGGTCACGGCCCTGTTTCGCCGAACCGCCTGCGGAATCGCCCTCCACGATGTAGATTTCCGACAGTGCAGGATCTTTTTCCTGGCAGTCCGCCAGCTTGCCCGGCAGCATCGTGGAACCGAGGGCACCCTTCCGCACTATTTCGCGGGCCTTACGTGCGGCCTCACGGGCGCGTGCGGCATCAAGCGACTTGCCCACAACACGGCGGGCCACGGTGGGATTCTGTTCGAAATACTCAGTCAGGTGTTCATTCAGGAACGATTCGACCGCCCCTTTAACGTCCGAATTGAGTTTGCCCTTCGTCTGACCTTCAAATTGAGGCTGCGGTAGCTTTACCGAAATTACCGCAACCAGGCCTTCGCGCACGTCATCGCCACTAAGCGAGCCTTTGAAATTCTTCGCTAAACCCGACGACTGCGCGTAAGCATTGATTGTTCTCGTGAAAGCCGAACGGAATCCCGAAAGATGCGTGCCGCCATCGACGGTGTTGATGTTATTCGCGAAGGAATAGACCTTCTCGTCGTAGCCATCGTTGTACTGAATCGCCACTTCGATTGATAAAGCGTCGCCGTCTTTTTCGAAATAGATCGGCTTGTCGTGCAAAGTGGTTTTGTTCTTATTGAGATGTTTGACGAATTCGGCAATCCCGCCCTTGTAGAAAAACTCGTGCGAGCGCTCTGGTTCTTCCCGCTCGTCTTTGATGGTGATGCGAATGCCTTTATTGAGGAAGGCTTTTTCGCGCAGCCGTTCGGAAAGCTTGTCGAAACTAAACTCCGTGTGATCGAAGATCGTGGTATCCGGCTTAAACGTGATTTTCGTCCCGCGCTTGCGCGTTTTCCCGGTCTGCTTCAAAGGCACAACGGAAACACCGCGGACGTATTCCTGCTCGTAGGTCTTTCCCTCGCGCCAAATCTCGAGACGCAACGTCTCGGAAAGGAAGTTGACGCACGAGACGCCGACTCCGTGCAAGCCACCCGACACTTTGTAGGCATTTGAGTCGAACTTGCCACCGGCGTGCAGCTTCGTCATTACAACCTCTGCCGCTGATTTTCGTTCTTTCTTGATTTCGTCGGTCGGAATGCCGCGACCGTTATCAACGACCGTGATTGAGTTGTCGAGATGAATCGCGACTTCAACAGTGTCGCAATATCCCGCGAGTGCTTCGTCAATTGAGTTATCAACCACTTCATAGACGAGGTGATGCAAACCTATTTCGCCGGTTGAGCCGATGTACATCGCGGGCCGCTTGCGCACCGCATCACGGCCCTCAAGCACAGTGATCGATGATGAATCGTATTTCCTGTCAGTTGTCCCTGCTGTAGCCAATCCGTTCTCCTATCGTAATCGTCAAAAACTCAGACTTAATAAGCTGTTCTAAGTGGTCTCTATGTGGGCCAAAATCTCTGTTGCTGATTGATCTCTCGACTGCCCGGTCCAAACCTCGCCCTCAACTATCTCGTAGACGTTCGCTCTCGAAAGAAAGTCCTCGAGGTAGGTCCGCTTCGATGTTGTAATGAAAGTCTGAGTTCGACTTTCGAGGTATTCCAAAAGATGTCTGATTCTGCTTTCGTCCAGTTCTGCATCGACATCATCGATGAGAAAAAGGGGGTAATCACCATGCCTCGAATTATACAACGAAATCGCCGCTAAGTCTAATAATAACAATGCACTACGCTGCTGACCGGAGCTTCCAAAAACTCTCATCTCGCGGCCTTCCAAAAGCACCTCTAAATCGTCCCGGTGAGGGCCTATCAAAGACCTTCCCGCGGCCAGTTCTGCTTGCATTCTAAGACCCAGACGCTGGCTGATGAGCGTGCGGTAGTCGTCTAGATCTCCCGTTCCCGCGAGTGAAGAAAGGTAGGTGATATGAACGTCGCGATGTTCGAAGAGACCTCGCTCCAGTACGTCGTTAATGCTCTTGATGTAGTCGGACCGCGCCCGATGTATTTCAGAAGCCAGGCCCACGATTTGTTGGTTCCAGGGGGCAACTAAGTCCTCCACTTGGCCTAAGCCTAATCCCTGCTCGTTTGCATCTTGCAGAATTCTATTTTTCTGCTTGATGACGCGAACGTAATCCGCAACTGTCTGTACATAGCTGGGCTGCAACGAGGCGACTCCGCGATCTATAAATCGCCGGCGGGCTTCCGGTACACCGCGAACAACTTCAAGCTCAGCCGCTGTGAAAGAGAAAACCTGGAGCTGCCCTAGATATCTGGCCAACGGTTCTCGTTTTCCGTTGATCGAGATCGTCTTGGCGTTGCCTTGGATGGTGAGTTGAAGATCACGACGGACTTCGGCGCCGCGCTTCACCTGACCCCGAACAAAGGCAGTGTCCTGTCCAAACCTGATTGCCTCCTGCAGGCGTTGGGTACGGAAGGATTTGGTCCGAGAGAGGATGTAGATTGCTTCGAGCCAGTTGGTTTTGCCTTGTCCGTTACTCCCGAAAATTATGTTGAGACGGGGGCCGAGAGAGATATGTCCACTTAGATTGCGGAACTGGTGTGCCCGAATTGTCTCCAGGATCATCTGGCGATTTTAACATAGTGACTTAGTTCCAGTTCGTCTCAACAACCCCCCTGCGGACAAGAAAAAGCGCCCTCGAACGGAGGGCGCCTGGGAGATAAAAAGTTCATTGTGGACGTTCACAGACGCATCGGCATCACGACATACTTGTAGTCGTATTCACCGCCATCAGCAGGTCGAAGCTGTGCTTGAGAGTTTCCATCCTTAAACTCAAACGCCACATTTCCTTCACCAATGACATTGAGAAAATCCTGAAGATACTGTGCGTTGAAACCAATGTCCGTGTTATCGCCGTTGTAGTCGGAAGGTACCGTCTCGGCCGCCTCGCCCTCTTCAGCGTTCTGCGAGGTAATCATTAACTGATTCGGTTCGAGATGAAAACGAATCGCATGGGATCGATCATCAGCCATCAAGGCCACTCGCTTTATCGCTAGGTTCAACAAGGCGCTATCGAATTGCACCGCCTTATCGTTATTTTTCGGCATCACCATTTCATAATTCGGAAACTGGCCATAGAGCATTCTGGAAATCAAAAGACGCGAGCCAACCTCAAAGTAGATATTGTTTTCGTCCATTCCCAGACTGATCTCACCATCATGATCCGCAGTCAGCTTAGTTAACTCTGCCAGCGTTTTTCTGGGGATAAGAGTATCGATTGAGTCGCTTGTCCCGTCATTGGCAGTGTTCTTTCTTTCGATGTAAGCCAGCCTGTGACCGTCAGTCGTCACCATCTTTGCGCCAGAGCCGTCCAGAATGAACTTGGCTCCAGAAAGCGTATAGCGCGATTCTTCCTGAGTGATAGCGAAAATTGTCCGATCAATAAGAGTCTTCAAAACCGTAGCGGAAATCTTCGTGGGGGCGGACTTGGTTGAAGGAACCTCAGGGAAAGCGTCCTTGGCAACGCCCACCAACTTATACTTGGCACGATCACATTTGACTGTTACCCAATCGTTCTCTTCCTTGGTAAAAGTTATCGGGGCATCAGGCAAGAGTCGCACGATATCAAAAAGCTTTCGCGCTTGTACGCAGATAGCTCCTGCAATTTTTATCTCCGCTTCAGTATCACAGCGAATCGTTACATCAAGGTCGGTGCCGGTAATTCTGATCGCGTTCTCGCCCAGGGATTCGATCAAAATATTCGAAAGCACAGGAATAGTGTTTTTCTTTTCAACTACTCCCTGAACGAAGCTTAGTTCCCTTTGCAGATTCTGCTTACTTACAATGAAATTCATCTCTGACCTCAATCCTGCAACCGATTTCTTAGTACCTAACATTTGAATTCGGACCTCCTATTCTACTATTGCTGGTATAAAAATCATTCTATATCGATCCAGTAGTAGTAGTAGTTACCTGTTGATTTGTGGAAAACGACAAAGCGTCTTTATCCTTAACAACTTCTACTCCACACTTATATTTGATGATGATTGGATTCTCCAACAGTCCGCCCGCTTAATTCAGCAAGGGCCAATCTTGTCAGACGATTTCAATCTTGTTCCACAGCCAGGTGTTTGTGGATCGCTGTGATTATCTCAAAATTGGCCAGTAAAACCGTAGAATCGCTAAGGCATCGCTGTGAAAAATACGTAAACTACTTCTGCAGACTTTCCGAAAGATCATTGACGAGCTTTTGCATCTCAGAGTCTCGCCGTCGCAGTGAATCTACCTTCGCGTAAGAATGCATCACTGTGGTGTGATGCTTTCCGCCAAACGCTCGACCAATCGCCGGGTAACTATGTTTGGTTAATTGTTTGCACAGATACATTGCAATTTGCCGCGGCCCGGAAATCTGTTGTGTGTTGCTCTTGGATAACAGTTCCGCAACGCTGATCTTAAAACTGGCCGCTACCGCCTTCTGAATTTTCTGGATGGTGATAGCGTCCGATTCCTCTTCACCAGCGATGTTACGCATTGCATCCTGCGCCAAGGCTTTGGATATTTTTTCCCCGCGGAGCGACGAGATGGCCACCAGCCGAATTAGAGAGCCCTCCAACTCTCTGACGTTGTGCTTGACGCGCCCGGCGATAAAGAGCGCCACTTCATCAGGAATAACAATCCCCATCGTCTCTGCTTTCCGTTTTAGAATCGCGACTTTTGTTTCCAAGTCGGGCGGTTCGATGTCGGCAATTAGTCCCCACTCGAAGCGCGAATGCAGTCTCTCTTCAAGAGTCGGAATTTCCCGAGGCGGACAGTCAGAGCTAATCACAATCTGCTTTTGTTGGTCGTAAAGCGAATTGAAGGTGTGAAAAAACTCTTCCTGAGTTCGCTCCTTTCCAGCCATAAACTGGACATCGTCGATTAGCAAAACGTCGACCGAACGATAACGCTCACGAAATGCCGGCGTCTTGTCATAGCGAATCGCATTAATCAATTCGTTCATGAACTTTTCTGAGGAGAGATAGCACAAACGCAAATGTGGATTTCTTTGCTTTATTGCGTGGCCACACGCGTGCATCAAATGAGTCTTGCCCAAACCAACCCCACCATAGATGTAAAGCGGGTTATAGGTTTTTCCCGGTGCCTCAGCTACAGCCAGTGACGCGGCATGGGCGAACTGATTACACGAGCCCACGACAAAACCGTCGTAACTGTACTTGGAGTTCAGTGACGGATCGAGTGGCTTCGCATCTGCGGGCCGTGCTTCTCCTATGAAAGGCTTACTGTAGTCAGCCGGACTTGGAACTGGCCGGCTCTGCGAGTCGGAGTCTCCTGACTGGTCCCCATGGCGGAGCTCTGTAGTTTCGCGGGACGGCGCGGGACCGGCGAAAGTGAACCTGGTTTCGGGCATCCAGCTAATGGAATACGCAGGTAAGGCAAGTTCAGCTAGCGTCTGATCCAGCAAGAGAGAAAAATTGGTCGTAACCCAATTCCTGACGATTTCATTGGGAGCTCGCAAGGTTAGCTTCTTCTCAGCGTGGTCCACTCCGTGAAACTCGATCAACCTAAACCAAGTATCGAAAGTTTCATTACTGAGCTTCGCTTTGAGCGAAACTACCACGCTGCCCCAAATGTCAGTCGCCGCCACGACCACTTTCTTTGCCGCCCCCAACGCTTCACCCATCTTGTTTCAGAACCATACGCAAGATCATTCAATATGAGCGGCACCCGAGTAGGTTACCTTCGATGCTGGCTTCCTCTATGCCGTCAATTGGGGGCAGAAACTGTTTTCCACATCAATTTTCACAGGTCTGTGGAAAAGCCCCTCGCGCTTAATGTAATGCTTTAAGCTTATAGCCATCAATAGGTTAGAGGCACCGCTTGCTGAGATGGCCGGAGACTAACACAGCGCCCAACTCTGATCAAGCGGTCGCTCGACATAAAACAGGTTGTGCGCGTTAACCTGCTCGCTCGCGGTCATTGACTTCGGCCACCGGAGGAGAAACAGTACGGTTCTGGGACAGGACGGGAGCGTAGACCTTGATGCTCCTCAAGGCTCCTCAAGAGCTCTCATCCGGGTGCAACGTGGGGAGCGAGGGTGCCTTTTAACTTTCACAGCCGGCACTGCGTCAGATTCCAGATAGTCAGAGTGAGTCCTGTTACTACTGCCTTTCTTGACACAAGCAAGTATGGCCGCTAGTCTTACCGTTTTCGTTTACCGGGAGATTTGATCACTTATGGCGAAGCCAACATTTCAACCAAATAATCGACGACGGGCTAAGACTCACGGCTTCCGCGCGCGGATGGCGACCAAAAATGGCCGATTGGTTTTGAAGCGACGGAGAGCGAAGGGTCGGAAACGCCTGACACCGGCGCATTACTAGTCTTGTCATGAAGCACAGCCTTCGGGGTACTCGCGATTTCCAGAAGGTCTACAAACGGGGAAAGCGGTACGAGGGCTCGCTAATAACCGCTTTCGCCTTGCCTAATGAACTCGGGTATCACCGATTAGGCATAACTGCTTCGAAAAAAGCACTCGGCAAAGCGTATGAGCGAAACAGAGCAAAACGTTTGTTGCGCGAAACCTACAGGATGGCAGGGACGCCTCTTGCTA
>JBAPXA010000166.1:0-19888 GCA_049283975.1 Pyrinomonadaceae bacterium
GAGAAGGGGCTGCGCTTCGCGATCCGCGAAGGCGGTCGCACAGTAGGCGCCGGCACGGTGTCGGAAGTTGTCGAATAAAGCGTCTGGACTTGGGTCTTTGGCTTTTGGCCTTTGACCAAACCAAGACCAAAGATCGAAGACCAAAGGCCATCGAAAAATGTTAAACGAAAAAATCAGAATCCGACTCAAAGCCTACGACCACCGGGTGTTGGATCAGTCCACAACGGAAATCGTTGAGACGGCCAAGCGGACAGGGGCGCGCGTGGCTGGTCCAATTCCACTGCCAACAGTGAAGAACAAGTGGACCGTCCTGCGCTCGCCGCATGTCGATAAGAAATCGCGTGAGCAGTTTGAGATCAGAACGCATAAGCGGCTGATGGACATTCTCGATCCCACGCCGCAAACGGTCGATGCGTTGATGAAACTCGATCTACCTGCTGGTGTTGACGTCGAGATTAAGGCGTTTGGAAGACAATAGAGATTGCCGATTTTCGATTGGCGATTGCCAATTGAAAGAGCAGATGCAAGTCGCGCCAAACGCAATCGGCATTCGGCAATTGGCAATCGGAAATTGAATCATGATTAACGGAATCATCGGTAGAAAAATTGGCATGACGCAGATCTTCGCTGCCGACGGCACGGTTACACCCGTGACGGTCATTAAGGCCGGGCCCTGCGTAGTCGTGCAGAAAAAGTCCGCTGCCGGTCCCGACGGCTATAACGCCGTACAGTTGGGTCTGGTCGATGAGAAACCGCTGAAGTTGAAGAATGTGACCAAGCCGATGCGCGGTCACTTCGAAAAGACTGGTGGTGGCACGCCGCCGACGCGAATTCTAAAAGAATTTCGCCTGGATGATGGCGCGGACGCCACGAACGTCGGCGACAAGGTTCTCGTAGACCAGTTTGCTGACGGCGATCTGGTGGAGGTCGTCGGCCGTTCCAAGGGTCGTGGCTTTGCTGGCACGATTAAGCGGCATCATTTCAATCGTGGTCCTGAGTCGCATGGTTCGATGAGCGTGCGCGCGCCTGGTTCAATTGGCGCTTCGGCGTACCCGTCGCGAGTTGTGAAAGGAATGCGTTCTTCTGGTCACATGGGTGACGCGCGCATCACCGTGAAAGGGCTGACGATTGCCCGGGTTGATGCCGAGAATAATTTGTTGATGGTTCGGGGCGCGGTGCCCGGCGCAAACGGTAGCGTCGTTATTGTTAAAAAAGCCGCTCAGCGAGAGAAGAAAAAGAAGTAGAGCAGCTCAAGATTTGAGATCTCAAAATTTGAAATCTGAGATCTACAAGAAGAGTTAGCGGAGTTGATTATGCCAACGGTTAAGGTGCGCGACCTAAAAAATAAGGAAGTCGGCGAAGTGCAGTTGTCCGATGCAGTTTT
Organism: Pyrinomonadaceae bacterium; assembly: GCA_049283975.1. Lineage (GTDB taxonomy): Bacteria > Acidobacteriota > Blastocatellia > Pyrinomonadales > Pyrinomonadaceae > PSRF01. The sequence continues at coordinate 1,385 of JBAPXA010000166.1, forward strand.
TGATGCGCCGTTCAATGAACCCCTGATCCACGCAGCGGTGAGAAATTTCATGGCGAACGGACGCCAGGGCACGAGTGCCACGAAGACGCGTGGCGACGTTTCAGGTGCCGGGCGCAAGCTTTGGAAGCAGAAGGGCACAGGCCGCGCGCGAATCGCTTCGTTGCGTTCACCGCTCTGGAAGGGTGGCGGCAATGTTCACGGCCCGCAGCCGCGCGATTGGTCGTACAACATGCCGAAGAAGATGCGCCGCGGAGCACTGCGTTCAGCGCTTTCTGAGCGTGTGCGCGAAGGCAACGTGATCGTGATCGAGGGCTGGTCGCTTGAGAAGCCGAAAACTAAAGACTTTGTCGCGTCGCTCACCGGTCTGGGGTTGGAAGGCAAGACATTAATTGTGGACTCGTTTGATAACGAAAACCTGTTCCTGTCGGCGCGAAATCTCCAGCGAGCCAAGGTGGTGAATAGCTCAGGTTTGAATATTTACGACCTGCTCTACCACGAGAAGCTTGTGCTTTCGCAGTCCGCAGTCGCCGAATTAGAGCAACTGCTCGGTCCCAAGAGCGCGGAAGGAATGGCAGCGTCAGAGGTGGAGGGCCAGGATGAGGAGCCCGCGAAGAAAAAGCCGGCGAAAGCGGCCGCGCCAAAACGCGCACGCAAGCCTAAGAAGGAGGCCGCGTAATGAGAACGGTTTGGGACATCATTAAGTCGCCGGTGATTACTGAGAAGGCGCTCGTCGCCAAGGAAGAGTCGCAGGACACGGGTCAGTTGCTGAGTTTTCGAGTTGATCGGAAAGCAACCAAGCCCGAGATCAAGTCGGCTGTGGAAACCATCTTCCAGGTGAAAGTGGACCGCGTGCGAACAATCAATTTCATGGGCAAGATGGCGCGTCGCGGACGTTTCGAGGGACGGAAGCCTTCATGGAAGAAGGCCTATGTCACTTTGAAGCAAGGTGAGAAGACGGTTGATTACGGCGAAGCGATATAACGGATTGAAGATTGCCGATTGGCGATTGCCAATTGGCGTGCCGTCGGATCGGGTTTTTTAAAATCGGCAATTGGAAATCGGAAATCGGAAATCACGAAGATGGGCATTAAGAAACTAACACCAACATCACCTTCGCGCCGGTATCAGACATACCTGACGCGCGATGAGCTGACCGTGGGAGCAGTGCCTGAGAAGTCGTTGCTCGAACCGAAGCACAGAATCTCTGGCCGTAACAACGATGGCCGCATCACCGTGCGCCGTCGTGGCGGTGGTCATAAGCGCTTCTATCGCATTGTCGACTTTAAGCGCGACAAAGATGGCGTGCCCGGCCGCGTGACGCAGATTGAGTACGATCCGAATCGCTCAGCGCACATTGCCCTGGTCACCTACGTCGACGGTGAAAAGCGCTACATCATAGCGCCGAGTGGCATTGAGGTTGGTAAGACAGTTATGAGCGGCCCGGATGCGGACATACTGCCCGGCAACACTTTGCCCCTCATCAATATTCCCCTCGGAACGCAGATTCACAACATTGAACTGCGTCCGGGCAAGGGTGGGCAAATGGCCCGTTCGGCTGGTGCTTTTGCGCAACTGGTTGCTAAAGAAGGCAATCACGCCCAGCTGCGCATGCCTTCGGGCGAAGTCCGCCGCGTACCGCTTGTCTGCAAAGCGACTGTGGGCCAGGTGGGCAATATCGAACATGAAAACGTTTCGTATGGAAAAGCGGGACGCTCGCGCTGGAAAGGCATCAGGCCCCATGTGCGCGGCGTTGCGATGAACCCGGTGGATCACCCCCACGGTGGTGGTGAGGGCAAGACTTCCGGTGGTCGCAATCCCGTCACGCCCTGGGGGCAGCCGACGCGGGGCTACAAGACGAGGAGCAACAAGCGCACGCAGAAGATGATTCTGCGCGATCGGAGAACGAAGTAAATTGCCGATTGCCGATTGGCGATTGCCGATTGGCTCCTTGGCGAAACTTGAATCGTCGAAGAGAAGAAATTCGGCAATTGGCAATCGAAAATTGGCAATGGAGTAACCGATGGCACGTTCAGTAAAAAAGGGACCATATATTGACGGCAGCATTGTTAAGGCTGTCGAGAAAGCGCGGGCTGGCGGTCAACGTCCTCCAGTGATTAAGACCTGGTCGAGACGTTCGACGATCACGCCGGATATGGTTGGTCTCACCTTCGGCGTTCACAATGGCAAACGTCATCTTCCGGTCTACGTGACGGAAAACATGGTAGGACACAAACTCGGCGAGTTTGCGCCCACGCGCACATTTAAAGGCCACTCGGGAACCAAGGTTGAAAAAGCGGCAAAGGTGGCCAAGCCAGCTGCGTAAATCGTCGATCGTCGATCGTGAATAGAAGAGGTCACGATTCACGCTTACGATTCTCGATTCACGATTTACGAATCAAGACTTACGAGGAAGAGCATGGAAGCAACGGCAAGTGCAAAATATCTGAGAGGCTCAGCACAAAAGGCGAGACTTGTCATAGATATGATTCGCGGCCAGAACGTGAACCGGGCGCTGGCGATTCTGCGTTACTCGAGCAAGCGTGCCGCTGATGGCATCGAGAAGTGTATGCGTTCCGCGATTGCGAACGCTAACGAGTCGGCAGAGAAAGCCAACGTCTCGATCGATCCCGATGATCTTTGGGTGAAGGCGGCGTTTGTCGATCGCGGACCGACCAAGAACCGGCGCCGCATGCGTCCGGCACCGCAGGGACGTGCTTACCGCGAGCAAAGACATTTCTGTCATGTGACGATTTTGCTATCCAACGATGCGAAGCCGGAGCCGGGCGCAAAGCGTAAGGGTGCGAAAGCCGAGATCAAGGAAAAACCAGCAAAGCTGACAGAGAGCAAAGGACGCAAGCGTGGCGGGGCAGCAGCTGCACCGCGGGCGAAACGTTCGAGAGCGAAAGTGGAAACAAAGGCGGGAGCAGCTGCCGAAGTCGTAAGCGAGAAAAAGGCGACTAAAGGCGCTGCGAAAAAGAAACCCGCTGCCAAAAAGGGCGAATAGGTTTGCAGATTAAGTCTGGACGATAAGACGGGAGAAGATTGTGGGTCAGAAAGTTCATCCATACGGTTTCCGGCTTGGCTACAACAAGGACTGGCATTCGCACTGGTACGCGAAGAAGCAGTTTGGCGAGTTCTTGCTGGAAGACCTGAAGCTCAAGCGCGATCTCAAAAACCGCTTTACGGGCGCGGGCGTGTCTCACGTTGACATCGAGCGTGCGGCAAACCGGTTGAAGATCATCATTTTCACCTCGCGTCCAGGGATCATCATCGGTCGCAAAGGCGCTGAGATAGATAAGTTGAAATCAGATCTCTCCGCGAAGACCGGCCGCGAAGTACTGGTTTCGATTCAGGAGATTCACAAGCCGGAGCTAAATGCGCAGCTACAGGCGGAAAAGATTGCGGCGCAACTGGAAAAGCGCATCGCTTTCAGGCGCGCGATGAGAAAGGCAGTTGAAGAGTCGCTGCGTTTTGGGGCTCAGGGAATTAAGGTCAAGGTTAGTGGTCGCTTAAACGGTGCTGAGATTGCCCGCAGCGAGTGGCACTTGCAGGGACGACTGCCGCTGCACACGTTGCGCGCTGATATTGATTACGGCCTGGCGGAGGCGCGCACCACCTTTGGACAGATCGGTGTGAAGGTTTGGATCTATCGCGGCGAGATTCTGGATCCTAAGGCTGCCATGGCGCGCGGGACCGGATCCGATCCGATTAATGAAACCCGCATGGGTGAGCGCGAGCGCCGTCCGCGAACGCGTCGCGAGCGCGAAGGTGGCGGGCCGGACGGGCGCCGTCCGCGAAACGAATAATGAAACGGTCTTCGGACTTTGGTCTTAGGCCTTTGCACGACCAAAATTCAAAGTTCAAAGACCAAAGGCCATTGAAACAGGCCTGAGCAGTTTTGAGATAGGAACGCATTCATCATGTTGATGCCGAAGAAAGTTAAGCACCGCAAGCAAATGCGCGGACGCATGACCGGTGTGGCACATCGCGGCAGCGAAATCAGTTTCGGCGAGTACGGGTTGAAGACCTTGGAGCCGGCGTGGATTACGGATCGGCAAATTGAAGCCGCCCGTATTGCGATGACTCGTCACATCAAGCGTGGCGGCAAAGTCTGGATTCGCATGTTTCCTGACAAGCCGGTAACAAAGAAGCCGGCGGAGACCCGTATGGGCAAAGGAAAAGGCGCTCCCGAGTACTGGGTGGCAGTCGTCAAGCCAGGCCGCATTCTTTATGAGATTGAAGGCGTTGACGAGACAACAGCGCGCGAGGCAATGCGTCTGGCTGCTGCAAAGCTTCCCATTAGAACGAAATTTGTGCGACGGGCGGATCAGGAAGGAGGCGCAATCTGATGAAACGTCGTGAAGAGTTGGATAAGTATCGCGACCTCTCAAAAGATGAGCTCAAGGCCGAGGCCGCGCGCTTGAAAGAGTCGCTCTTTCGTTTGAATTTTAAATTGGCGCTCGGCGAGGTCGACGCGGTAAAGCGCATTCGTCAAGAGAAGAAATCACTGGCCCGCATCAAGACCCTGGTGGGTCAACAAGAAGCAAAGGCCAGTTAAGGACCGGCGGCCTGGCCGCGGTAAACCCGTTAGTTGCGCGGATCAATCCGTGCCCAAGTGAGAAGCATGGAAGAAGAGAAAGAAATCAAAACCGACGCGGCAACTGCCGGTGCTGCCAAGACTGCAACTAAGCGTCCGCACCGCTCGCAAAAAGTCGGCACAGTTTCGTCCGACAAAATGCAGAAAACGGTCGTCGTGCGCGTGGACCGGTTAGTGTTGCACACCAAGTATCGGCGCTACGTGCGGCGCACATCGAAGTTCATGGCCCACGACGAGCTCGGCGCCACGATTGGCGATAAGGTGCGCATTGTTGAGACGCGACCTCTGTCAACGAGGAAGCGCTGGCGCGTGATTGAGATTGTGCAGAAAGCGGCGAAGTAAAACGATTGCCGATTTCCGATTGCCGATTGTCAATTGGTTTTCTGGCGACGAATGAATAGCTTTTCAAAACTGAGGCCAATTGGCAATCGGCAATTGGCAATTGGAAATTAAGCCATGATTCAAATGCAAACCTCTTTGGAGGTTGCCGACAATTCAGGCGCGCGACGGGTGGAGATGATCATGCCAATCGGCGGCTCGACCGGGAAGATTGCCAGCTTGGGCGATCGGATCAAGGTCACAGTCAAAGAAGCATCGCCGGACGGCACGATCAAAAAAGGGACTGTGCAGGACGCGGTCATCGTTCGCACGCGTAAAGAGGTACGACGCAAGGACGGCACCTACATTCGTTTTGACCAGAACGCGGCCGTTTTGATCAAAGAAGATGGCACGCCCATCGGCACTCGCGTATTTGGCCCGGTCGCGCGCGAGCTGCGTGACAAGAATTACATGAAGATTGTTTCACTGGCGCCGGAGGTTATTTAGGTCATGGCGGGAACCAAGAGAGCAAAGATCAAGAAGAATGATCAGGTCGTCGTGATTGCCGGACGCGATAAAGGCAAGCGTGGCCGCGTGCTGGAAGTGGCGCCGTTGAAGGGCAAGATCAAAATTGAAGGCGCCGGCATCATCAAGCGGCACCAGCGGGCGAACCAGCAAACCAATCGTGGCGGGGGAATTATCGAGAAAGAATCCTATATTGATATTTCGAACGTGCAGTTGATCGATCCGCAATCCGGTAAGCCCACGCGAGTCAAGTATCACGTCGAGGGCGATGGCACTAAAACTCGGATGGCGGCCGGCAGTGGCCACTCGATTGAGAAGTGAGTTCGTAAATCGTAATTCGTGAATCGTAAATCGTGAACCATTGGAACGTGAAGAGGTCGCGTTCAGAAGTTCCAACCATCGATAACGAATTCCCAGTCCGGCGACTAACGATTAGCGATTCACAAATTTACGATTGACGATTTGCGAGGAAGACATGGCAGCAAGGTTAAAAGAGCGATATCAGAAAGAAGTGGCCCCGGCCATTGCCAAAGAGTTTGGCATTAAGAATCCGATGGCGGTGCCGCGCCTGGAAAAGATCGTGGTCAACATGGGCATGGGTGAAGCCATTGCTAACGCAAAGATTCTTGATACCGCAGCGGATGAAGTGCGGGCGATTGTGGGTCAAAAACCTGTGATCACGAAGGCAAAGAAGTCGATCGCGTCTTTCAAACTGCGTCAGGGCATGCCGATTGGCGTAATGGTTACCCTCCGCGGTGACCGCATGTACGAGTTTCTCGATCGCCTGGTATCGATCGCCTTGCCGCGCGTGCGCGATTTTCGGGGCGTCTCGCCGAAGGCGTTTGATGGCCGTGGCAACTACACGATCGGAGTGCGTGAACAGTTGATCTTTCCGGAGATCGATTTCAACAAGGTGGAGAAAATGCGCGGCATGAACATTTCGATTGTGACCACCGCGCGCAACGACGAGCAGGCGCGGGCTCTGTTAAAGAGTTTGGGAATGCCGTTCCGGCAATAAAACAGGTGTCGGGTGCCGGGTGTCAAGTGCCACTCAAAGCTGAGGCCGACACCTGAGACCCGACAACCGACACCCGAGGATTTATGGCAAAGAAATCACTAATTGCGAAAGCATCAAGAAAGCCTAAGTTTGCGGTGCGCGCTTACACGCGCTGTAAGCGTTGCGGTCGGCCGCGAGCTTACCTGAGGAAGTTCAGCTTGTGCCGCATCTGTTTTCGCGAGCTGGCATTGCAGGGACAGATCCCTGGCATAGTTAAGTCGAGCTGGTAACGACATCAACAATTGGCAGTTGATTAATGGACTAATACATGACTGATCCCATCGCCGACATGTTGACGCGAATTCGCAATGCCATTGCGGCAAAGCACTCGCGCGTGGATATTCCGGCTTCGAGACTGAAACTTGAGATTGCCCGTATTCTGAAAGAAGAGGGCTATGTGAACAACTTTGTTCTTAAGGGTGAAGGTGTGAAGCGCTCGATCCGCATCTTCCTGCGTTACGACGCGCGCGGCACTTCGTCGATCACACATCTCGAGAGAGTTTCCCGACCTGGTCGCCGCGTTTACGTGGGCTCCGGTGAGATTCCTAAAGTGCTCGGCGGCTACGGCGTGAATATCGTGTCGACTTCCAAGGGCTTGATGAGCGGCAAAACCGCGCGCCGGGAAAATATGGGCGGTGAGCTGTTGGCGCAGATCTATTAATTGCCGATTGCCAATTGGCGACTGCCGATTGGTCTGTCGCGAAACGATGTGAGGTGTCCTGTCGGATCGGATCGGCAAACGAATCAATCGGCAATTGGCAATCAAAAATCGGAAATAATGTTATGTCGCGCATAGGAAAAAAAGTTATCACGGTGCCGAAAGGCGTTACCGTCACGGTTCGCGAAAACGAGCTGGAGGTTAAAGGTCCGAAGGGGACTCTGAAGACGCCAATTCCGCAAGGCATTAGTTTCAAAGTTGAAGGTGAAGAGTTGCGTGCGGAGCGCTCCTCCGACGAGCAGGCGGCATTACATGGCCTCGCCCGTGCCCTCGCCAACAATGCCATTGTCGGAGTGACTGAAGGCTTCACAAAACAAATGGATGTGGTGGGCGTCGGCTACAAGGCCGACGTGCAGGCCAAGCGCATCGTCTTCTCGCTCGGCTATTCGCATCCGATTGAGTTTCCCCTGCCCGAGGGAGTTGAGGCCAAGGCGGAACGTCTGACTACGAAGGGTGGCATTCAGCAGTACCAGACGACGCTGACTCTTTCGAGTATCGACAAGCAAAAGCTCGGTCAGGTGGCGGCGGAAATGCACCAACTGCGAAAACCCGATGCCTACAAAGGCAAGGGCATTCGATATGTAGGCGTGCCGATCAAGCTGAAGCCGGGCAAAACGGGCAAGTAAATTGTCAATTGCCAATTGGCGATTGGCGCTCGGATTATTCTGGAGTGCTTGCCCGGACGGGCGCGGAATGCAGGTTAGAGTTTTTGAAATGGCTAATTGACAATCGGCAATTAGCAATCGGAAATACGATTATGTCACATACGAATAGAGCTGTAGTGCGAGTAGCGATTCACAAGCGCATTCGCCGCAAGGTAACAGGCAGTTCCGCAAGACCGCGCCTGGCGATTTATCGCAGTCTGAATCATATCTACGCGCAGGTTATTGATGATATTGAGGGCCAGACGCTCGCCTCCGCCTCGACCACGGAAAAAGACCTTCGTGGATCGTCGGGCGGAAACGTGGCCGCCGCGCGGCTGGTAGGCAAGACGATTGCAGAGCGGGCATTGGCGAAAGGTATCAGCAGCGTGGTCTTCGATCGCGGCGGTTATTTGTACCATGGTCGCATTAAGGCTTTGACCGACGCAGCGCGGGAAGCCGGTCTGAATAAAGACGAAGCAGTTCAGGAAGAACCAGCTCCCGAGGCAGTTGAGGCGGCAGTCGCAGAAAAGCCACGAAAGAAAAGTAAAGAGAAGCAATGAGACAACCAAAGCAACGTATTCTCGCGCAGGGATTGGATCTTAAAGACCAGGTGATCTCGATCAACCGCGTCACTAAAGTGGTTAAGGGCGGTAAAAACATGTCCTTTGCTGCTCTTGTGATTGTTGGCGATGAGGGCGGGCATGTCGGTTTCGGCACTGGAAAGGCGCGTGAGGTTCCACTGGCGATCAAAAAAGGGATCGAGGCGGCTAAGAAGAACCTCATTCGTGTCCCCTTGATCAATAACACCCTCCCGCACCAGTTGATCGGAAAATTTGGCGCCGGTCGGGTTATGGTCAAGCCGGCTTCGGAAGGTACCGGAGTTATTGCTGGTGGCGCTGTCCGTGCGGTGATGCAGGCTGTTGGTGTGCGCGACGTGCGCACGAAGGTCCTGGGCTCAACCAATCCGCACAATGTGGTGCGTGCAACTTTCGACGCGCTCTTGCGGATGAAAGACCCGATGGAGCTGGCCCGTCTGCGCGGCAAGCAAGTTGATGAGATGTAGGTTTTCGTAATCGTGAATCGTAAATTGTGATTTGTAGGTCGTGAGGTGTTATGCCGAGGAAAGCAAAGAGCTCCGCCGACAAAGCAGCGGGCAAAATCAAGATTCAATATTATCGCAGCTTCATTGCGGCGCCCCGAACGCAAAAAGAAATGGTGCGCAGTTTGGGTTTAACGAAATTGAATCAGATCGTTGAGCGTACTGATTCGCCTTCAATGCGCGGGGCAGTTGCCAAGGTGCCGCACCTGCTGCGGATTGTTGAATAGCATTTAGTGTCGCGAGTAGTAACCAGGGAGTAGATGATGGCCATCAGTCTGAACAATGTACGCCCGGCGAAGGGTTCGACGCATAAGAAAAAGCGAGTTGGCAGGGGGCCCGGCTCAGGGCTGGGCAAGACGGCGGGTCGCGGCGAGAAAGGACAGAAGTCGCGCTCCGGGTACTCCGCCAAGATAGGTTTTGAAGGTGGCCAGATGCCTTTGCATCGCCGCCTCCCGAAGCGCGGTTTTACGAACATCTTCAAAAAGCGTTGGCTCGAGGTGAGTATCGCGGCGCTGGAGCAGCACTTTCAGGCGAACGAAGAAGTCACTCCCGAGCTTTTGCATGAACGCGGCGTAATCAAGAAAGCCAAGCACGACGTGGTGGTGCTGGGCAATGGCGAATTGTCTAAAGCCCTGCGCATCTCGGCGCACCGCTTTACAAAAAGTGCGCGTGAAAAGATTGAGAAGTCAGGTGGAACTGCCGTGGAATTAGGCAAGCCGGTTGAAACTGCTGCTTAAGGACGAGTATGGAAAAGTTTCTCGCTGCCGTTCGTAACATGTTTAGCGTCCCGGATCTGCGTCGGCGGATCCTGTTCACGCTTTCGATGTTGGCTGTCTACCGTCTCGGAGCCCACGTTGGCGCTCCCGGCATCAACCGCGAAAGACTTGATCAGGTCTGGCAGGACGTCGCCGGAACGTTGTTAGGCGTGCTAGACCTCTTCTCTGGGGGAAACTTCCGCACGATTTCGATTTTCGCTCTTGGCGTTACTCCCTACATCACTGCCTCGATCATTTTGCAACTGATGACCGTCGTCTCACCGCAGTTGAAAAAACTGCAGGAGGAAGGCGAGATGGGCCGGCAGAAGATCAACCAGTGGACGCGCTATCTAACGGTTGGCCTTGCTGCGATTCAAACCTCGTTCGTCGCTCACTGGCTACAGGTTAACGGCGTTGGCGCCCCGACCTGGGGATTTCTGCTGACGACAGTCTTAACCTTAACGACGGGCACGATTTTCGTAATGTGGCTGGGTGAGCAAATCACTGAGCGAGGTGTCGGCAATGGTATCTCGTTGTTAATTTTTGCCGGCATTGTGATCGGTTTGCCTAATGGCGTGACCCAGGTATTCGAGCGCGTTCGCGGCGGCGATACGCTGGAAACGATTGGAGTTATTGGGCTGCTGCTGGCTATCGTCTTAATCATTGCCTTCATAGTTTTCGTGGAGGCTGCGCGCCGCAAGATTCCAGTGAGTTATGCGAAGCGGCACGTAGGTCGTCAGGTTGTGGGTGGCCAGCAGACCACCATGCCTTTGAAGATAAACATCGGCGGTGTGATTCCCGTGATCTTCGCGTCGTCTGTGCTCTCGATGCCGCAGAGCTTGTTTGCAGCGTTTCCTCCGGATCCGAATAACGCAAATACAGCCTGGGCCAAGGTCTGGACGTTCTTCCAAACATTCCACGCGAGCGATCCTTATTACGAGTTTATCTTTCTTTCGTTGATTGTCTTCTTCACCTTTTTCTATGTTTCGATTGTTTTCAATGTCGAAGAGGTGGCAGACAATCTGCGCAAGCACGGTGGCTTTATGCCGGGTATCAGACCGGGCCGCGCCACTGCGGAATACTTGAACAGCATCTTGACCAGGTTAACCATTGTTGGAGCGGTGTACCTGGCCCTCGTAGCTTTTATCCCGCAGTTTATGTTGAGCGGTTTCAAAGTTGCTCGTTTGCCTTTTATCGGCACCTGGCTCGACTCATTTGTGAGCAGCACGCCGGGCATGTCCTGGATACCAACGGGCATGGGCTATCAATTTTACTTCGGTGGTACTTCGCTACTGATTCTGGTTGGCGTTGCCATGGATACCGTGGCACAGATCGAAGCGCAGCTGGTGATGCGCAACTATGAAGGATTCCTGGGCAGCGGCGGTCGCCTGCGCGGACGACGAGCCTGAACGGATTGCAGATTGCCGATTGCCAACTGCCGACTGGGAATTTAATCAAGCCGTGTGGCGTAATCGCCAATTGGAAATCGGCAATCGCCAACTGAACAGCCTCTATGCCGAAAACGATCGTGTTGATGGGAGCGCCTGGTGCTGGCAAAGGTACGCAGGCGCGTTTGATTCAGGAGCGTATGCAATTGCCGCAAATCTCGACTGGCGACATTTTGCGGGCACGAGCTCAACAACAAGACGCGTTGGCTGAGGAGATTCGCAAGGTGCAGGAAGCGGGTAAGCTCGCTTCCGATGATCTGGTAATAAGGGTGGTGCAGGACCGTACTTCCAGTGCCGACTGTGCCAATGGTTACGTGCTGGACGGGTTTCCGCGCACGCCCGCCCAGGCTGAGATGCTGGAAAGGCTTGCGGCCGAACAAGGTAACGAGATCGCGGCGATTCTGGTTGACGTACCTTGCGAGCTCCTGGAAAAGCGGGCAACGGGTCGTCGTTCGTGCCCGGTTTGTGGAGAGATCTACAATGTGTTTTTTAAGCCGCCGCTTCAGGAAGGGCATTGCGATTTCCATCCCGCAGCCGTTCTGATACAGCGGGCCGACGACACGGCAGAAAAGATCAAAGTGCGGCTGGACACCTACAACGAACAGACGCGGCCGCTGATTGCTCACTACGAGAAGTCAGGCCGGCTGTTTCGGGTGGACGGCACCAAAGATCAGGAAACGATTCATCGCGAAATCAGGAACATCTTGATGAGCAGTTGATTGATTTGGTTCATGATTATCGGGAAATCAAAAAAAGAGATCGAGAAGATGCGGGCCGCCGGAAATCTGGTCGGTTCTGTGTTGCGACATCTGACGACCCTGGTGGAGCCAGGCATTACCACGCTTGAGATTGATCGGGCAGCGGAGAAGATGATTCGAGATGCCGGCGCACTGCCCACGTTCAAAGGTTACCATGGCTTTCCGTTTTCGATCTGCGCTTCCGTGAACGAACAGGTGGTTCATGGCTTTCCCTCCGACTATAAATTGAAGGAGGGCGATATCTTTTCGATCGATTGCGGCGTGACGTTACAGGGCTTCGTCGGCGACACGGCGACGACGGTGCCGGTAGGAAAGGTTTCGGCCGAGCGCCTGCGTTTGATAAAGGTCACTGAAGAATGTTTGGAGCGAGCAATCGAACAGTGCCGGCCCGGCAAGCGTCTGGGTGACATTGGCTGGGCGGTGCAGGAACTGGCTGAAGCCAGCGGTTATTCGGTTGTGCGAGATTATGTCGGTCACGGCATCGGCCGTCAGATGCATGAGGACCCGCAGATACCGAATTACGGTAAGCCAGGCCAGGGCCCGAAGATCAAGGCCGGTTACGTGTTTGCGGTGGAGCCGATGGTTAACGTGGGAAGTCTTCATACCAGGGTCCTGGCGGATGGTTGGACCGTTGTCACGATGGATGGACAGCCGAGTGCCCACACCGAACACACGATTGCAATCACGGAAGATGGTCCGGAGGTATTAACTCGAGTAGTTTCAATCGAGCAACCGCACGAAGTTGCGGTGTCGCTGTAACTGATGGTGGCACTCAGCTTGGCAAAATGCCACCTGGATGCTAGTATTTGCAGTTTGTCGCTACTGGCAAATTCCCGTCTAGAAAGACATGGCGAAGGAAGAAGCTATTGAAGTAATGGCAAAGGTCCTGGAGACCTTGCCAAATGCCATGTTTAGGGTTGAGTTGGAAGACAGCCAACATCAGGTTTTGGCTCATATTTCCGGGAAAATGCGTAAACACTTCATTCGCATTCTTCCGGGCGATCGGGTGCTCGTCGAGCTTTCGCCTTACGACCTCAATCGCGGGCGGATAACATACCGGTATAAATAGCGAATTTTATTTGGAAAGACTTCGGGGGTTTAGAAATGAAAGTGCGCGCTTCGGTAAAAAAGATGTGCGACAAGTGCAAGGTGATTCACCGGAAGGGCGTAGTGCGAGTGATCTGCACTAACCCGAAGCACAAACAGCGACAAGGATAAGACTTTGATTGCTGCGGCGGGTTGTTACCACAGCGCCGTGGATTCGTAATGGAGATGCAATAGGAATGGCACGTGTAGCTGGAGTTGATCTTCCACCCAATAAACGGTCTGAGATCGGGCTGACATACATTTACGGTATCGGCCGCTCGCGAGCGACTTCGGTACTTAAAGAGGCTGGCGTGAATGTCGACACTCGAGTGAAGGATTTGAGTGAAGACGAGCTAAGCCGCATTCGTGGCGTGCTGGAAGCCCAGGGAGAAATTGAGGGCGACCTGCGCAAGCGAATTCAAATGGACATCAAGCGCTTGATGGACATTGGCTGCTATCGAGGTTTACGCCATCGGCGTGCGTTGCCAGTGCGCGGACAGCGCACCCATACAAACGCACGTACTCGTAAAGGCCCACGTCGCGCGACCATTGCCAAGAAGAAGGCTCCCGGCAAGAAGTAATTTGTGTGAAACCGGCGGGCGCTCCATGGTTAGCTCGCGAGTTAAAGATCTTAAGCGAAAAATAAGCTATGGCTAAAGCAGGCGGAAAGAAAAAAGTTTTTCGTAAGAAGGAAAAGAAAAACGTGCCGGTGGGCATCGCTCACATTGCCGCGTCCTTCAATAACACAATGATTTCGATTACCGATCTCGAGGGTAATCTGATCGCGCAATCGTCAGCCGGCGCCCGGGGATTCCGCGGCTCGCGCAAAGGAACTCCCTTCGCCGCGCAGCAAGCTGCGTACGAGGCTGCCAAGAAAGCACACGAAGCGGGCATGCAACAGTGTGAGGTGCGCGTGAAGGGTCCCGGGGGCGGGCGTGAGTCGGCAATTCGCGCAATTGCGAATGCCGGAATCAGAGTGATGACGATTCGTGATTCAACGCCTATTCCCCACAACGGATGTCGACCGCCGAAGCGGCGCAGAGTTTAACGTAATTGCCGATTTGCGATTGCCGATTGTCGATTGTGGGCTCGCGGATGCAAATCCAAGCAAACTGAACAGAACTAGTGAGATAGATTTCAAATTGGCAATCGCCAATTGGAAATCGGCAATGTAATAACCTAAAGGACGAAGGGCCGGCGTGCAAACGCAGCCTGTAAACTTTTCCGGCTAACTAACTGGAGGCAGAAACAAATTGGCTAGGTATAGAGATGCGGTGTGCCGCTTGTGCCGCCGCGAAGGTGCAAAACTTTTTCTCAAGGGTGATCGCTGCTACAAACCGTCTTGTCCGATTGAAAAACGCGGAACTCAACCGCCCGGACAACACGGAAACTCGATGCGTCGCGGTAAGGCACTGGTTGGGTACGGCCAGCAGCTCCGCGAAAAGCAGAAGGTGAAGCGCATCTACTTCATTCTCGAAGGACAATTCCGCAACTACTTCGAACGGGCCGCGCGCATGAAGGGAATCACAGGCGAAAACCTGTTGTTCCTCCTCGAGCGACGTCTGGACAATGCTGTGTACCGCGCCGGATTTTCGACTTCACGGCGTCAGGCTCGGCAGCTGGTTAACCATGGCCACATCACGGTTAACGACCGCAAGGTAGACATTCCTTCATTCAAGGTAAAAGCGGGCGATCTGATAAGTGTCAGAGAAGCGAGTCGTAAGAATCCGCACATCGAGGGTGCCTGGCAAACTGCTGCCGGCCGCGGACGTCCGTCGTGGATCTCGCAGGATGGTGCGGACATGAGCGTGCGTATCAGCGGATTGCCGTCACGCGATGACATCGATCGCTCGATCAACGAACAGCTTATTGTCGAGCTTTATAGCAAGTAAATTAATCTCGCTGCTGCCGTCGTGGAGACGGCAGTGGCGCGTTGACGTTTCTAACCGGGACTCAAATTATGGCTATGGATCAGAATAATCTTTGGACGGGATTTCAGATGCCGCGTCGCCTGGCGGCTGACTCGGAAACGCTTACAGAAAGGTATGGTCGCTTTTCCGCGCAACCTTTCGAACGCGGTTTTGGCACGACCATCGGCAACTCGCTGCGGCGCGCGCTCCTTTCTTCAATAGAAGGAGCAGCCGTTACGGCGATCAAGATCGAGGGCGTTGAGCACGAGTTCTCTTCGATCAAAGGAGTTGTGGAAGACGCGACCGATGTGATCCTCAACTTGAAGCAGGTGCCCTTTAAGCTGCATGGCAGCGAGGCGAAGACGCTCAGAATTTCCAAGGAGGCCGCCGGCGAAGTCACCGCGGCTGACATCGAGACTGACGCGGATGTCGAGATACTCGATGAAAGTGTGCACATTGCCACGGTCAGCGATGGCGGCTCGCTCAATGTCGAGATGAGACTAAAACGCGGGCGTGGTTATGTCTCAGCTGATCGCAACTTCGATGAAGACCTTTCGCTCGGCTATATCCCGATCGATTCGGTACACACTCCCGTAAAGAAGGTTAACTACACAGTCGAGGCCGCGCGTTTAGGGCAAAATACCGAGTTCGACAAACTGACGATTGAAGTGTGGACCGACGGCTCAGTCAAGCCTGAAGATTCCATCGGCCTCGCAGCGAAGTTGATCAAGGACCATATGTCCATCTTCATTAATTTTGAAGAGGACGCGGACGACTTCTCCTACTCCAAAATGGAGCGCCCGCCTTTGCCACGCAACGACCAGTTGGATCGTTCCGTGGACGAACTGGAACTTTCAGTTCGTTCCTACAACTGTTTAAAGAATGCCGACATTCGTACCATCCGCGACCTGGTGCAGCGCTCCGAGCGCGAGATGCTCGCCACCAAGAACTTTGGCAAGAAGTCGCTAAACGAGATCAAAGACATTCTTAACGGGATGGGACTGGACTTCGGGATGGAGTTTGACGAGCAGGGCAACCCGATTCCGGGTTCTGGCGGACGCGACACTGCGGATGCTGCCGACTTTGAGGCGGAAGAAGAACAATAAAGCTCGTCCCCAGACAGTTGATTAGACAATTATTAGCTTAGAGCTTCGAGTAAAGTCATGCGGCATCAAAAGGCACATCGGAAATTAGGTCGGACGACAGAGCATCGCATTTCGATGCTGCGCAACCTCGCGACTTCGCTGATCAACGCACGCGAAGAACGCATCGTTACCACGCTACCCAAAGCCAAGGAATTGCGTCCCTTTGTTGAGCGCGCCATTACCCTTTCATGTCGCGCGCAGCATCTTGAAGGAGATAGCGCGAAGCTGAGCGCCGTGCATTTGCGGCGGCAGGCGGCGGGCTTCTTTCATGCGGGCAACATGCAACAGACTCAGTTGAATGGTAAACGTGGCCAGGCGCGACTGCCGCGCACGGCTGGGGTTGCCGCGCTCAAACGTCTGTTTGATGAGTTGGGGGAACGTTACAAGGATCGGCCTGGTGGCTACACGCGAATCCTTAAACTTGGTAAGCGTGAAGGTGACAATGCAGAGCTGGCGATCATCGAGTTAGTGGACAATCCCCGTGAACTCGAAGCCGTGGAAGCGGCCAAGAAACGCAGTAAGTCTTCGGGCCAGAGGAAAAAGAAATCTGATGACACTCGAGGGTCCGCTGCCTCCGGCGCAACAAAATCAGCGAAAGCTGAAGCAGCGCCGGCGCCGTCCGTAGAAGCCGCTCCAGTTGAGACTGCGGAGAGTGTTCCTGAAGTGGAAGCGGAGGCGGGCCAGTCAGAGGAAGAAGCGAAGTAGTAAAACTGACAATGCACCGGTGTAGTTTGCTAGCCCGGTCCGCAGTGGCCCCAATGGACCATCGGCATCAGGAAACCGAGTCTTTTGGGGCTCGTCACTTTGAGGAGTTTGACTGTTGCCTGAAGCCAAACCAACAAAAATGAGCGAATCCGAGAATTTCAACGAACCGTCCAACCCGCAGGCCGAGGTGGAGTCTCGAGATTCCGGCCCGCCAAATCGGCGACGGCGGCAGCGCTCTCGTCAGATCGATCCCTCGGTGAATATGGATGAACTGCGGGAACTGATTGATCTGATCCAGGAGAACGACTTTGCGGAATTTGAAATTGCGCGCGAGGGATTTCGGCTCCATGTGCGGCGCGGTGCGGCCGCAGCAGCAGAAGCCGGTGGCGGCGCTGCGAGTGCACCGCTCACTAGTGAAAGATCTGAACAGTCAGCCGGAGTGACCCAGGCTCCTACGGGATCCACTCCCGCACATCCTGCAACCCAATCCCGGGGCGCAGCTCCTGAGGCACAGGATCTGCACCTGATCCCATCTCCCATCGTAGGAACTTTTTATCGCTCACCCTCGCCTAACGCGGATCCCTTTGTAAAAATCGGCAGCAATGTCGAAGCCGAAACGATTGTGTGCATTATCGAAGCGATGAAGTTGATGAATGAGATACAGGCAGAAACCACCGGCGAGGTTGTGAAAATCTACGTCGAGAACGGCCAACCCGTCGAGTACGGTCAGCCGCTTTTTGGAATTAAGCGATAACGATTAAAGCTCGCGCCCAATGTCTCAGTCCACGCAGGATTGCAGGACATTGGGCGCTGAGTTTTTGACCCAAAACAAAATGAGTCCAGAGAATCGAAAGTTCAAGAAGATTCTGATTGCTAATCGGGGCGAGATCGCCTGCCGGATTATCTGGACTTGTAAAGAGATGGGAATTCGCACAGTGGCAGTTCACAGCGACGTTGATCGTGATTCATTGCATGTGCGATTTGCCGACGAAGCTGCCTGCATTGGACCGGCTCCCTCAGCCCAAAGTTACCTGAACATTCCGGCAATCATCAGCACCGCGGAAATATTTAACGTCGACGCGATTCATCCGGGTTATGGCTTTTTGGCCGAGTCGTCTTACTTCGCTGAGATTTGCGAAGCTTGCAATATCAAGTTCATTGGTCCGAAATCGAACATCATTCGCCTGATGGGCGACAAAATCGAAGCGCGGCGCGTGATGAAGGAAGCCGGGTTGCCGGTGTTGCCAGGTAGCTCCGATCCGATCTCTTCCGAAGCTGAAGCGAGGAAGATCGCCAAAGAAATAGGCTTTCCGGTGATCGTTAAGGCCTCTGCGGGCGGTGGCGGTCGCGGCATGAGAATCGTGCGCTCCGCCGATGAATTAGGGCGCGCTCTCGAGGCTGCGTCAACGGAGGCTGCTGCGGCATTTAAAGACGGCACTGTGTACATCGAGCGTTATCTGGAAAATCCGCGGCACATTGAAATTCAAGTGCTCGCCGACGAATACGGTGACTGTATTCACCTCGGAGAGCGCGAGTGCTCGATCCAGCGGCGGCATCAGAAACTTCTGGAAGAGGCGCCTTCGCCGATTTTGTCAGCTCAACTGCGCAACGAGATGGGAAACGCAGCCGTGGCCGCTTGTAAGAAGCTGGGATATTCAAGTGCCGGGACCGTCGAGTTCCTCCTCGATCAGGACAACCGTTTTTACTTCATGGAGATGAATACGCGGATTCAGGCGGAG
>JBAPXA010000167.1:0-11295 GCA_049283975.1 Pyrinomonadaceae bacterium
CAGGTACGCCGGTTCGTTCCAGCAGGGTGCGCAACTCCTGCTGCGTCCCGATTGGCTTCGCCTGAATCAGACTCAGAATCTTCTGCTGTCGCGAACTCTTATTCACCAATCTCCCCTCGCTAATCTATGCAAAAAATCTGCATAAACAATGCATAGATGCATAAACTACCATTCGAGATGTCCCGCGTCAAACAGCCAATGGCCTTGGAGGCCACGAAACATTGCTCTTGCGGTCGAGGTTATTTGGGCAACTCTAAGACGCGTAGCGTAGGTATGATGTTAGCCCGGCGTTTCAACGCCGGGATCGAGTCGTTACCTGTTGTCGTCCGGTAGCGACGATTGAAGCGAGTACAGTTTCATGCGTCACTACGCGACGCGAAGCTCTCCCTCACCTTGCCCGGCGTTGAAACGCCGGGCTGAATTCATAGCGACGCTACGCGTCGAAACCTCCTAACCAGCCCAATGCTTTACACGCGTTGCTTGTCTACCTCACTATGTCCGACGTTGCCCGCTTAATTAAGAATCTGGAAAGCGCAATTCCTGCAACGGGGAGAAACTCTTGAGCAAAGCAAAAAATCTTTGGGGTGGGCGTTTTCGCGAGGCAGTCGACGAAGGCTTCGCCGATTTCAATCGGTCGTTTCCATTTGATCGTCGACTACTGGAGGTCGATGTGCGGGCAAGTGTCGCTTACTGCGAGGCACTACGCGCGGCGGGTGTCTTAGCTGACGACGAAGCGCACCGGATTACCGCTGCCTTGCACGAGGTTCAGAACCAAGCTGAAACCAAAGCGAAGTACATCAATGACGAATCCGAAGATGTGCACTCATTTGTTGAGGCCAGTCTGGTTGAACTCATCGGCCCGACTGGTTTGAAGCTGCACACTGGTCGTAGTCGCAACGATCAGGTGGCCACCGATCTGCGCTTATGGCTGCGGGGTGCGTTAGACGACCTGGGGGGACGCGTCGCTTCTACACAAGAGGCGCTGCTCGACTTCGCCGCAAACAACAGCCAAACGATTATTCCAGGCTATACACACCTGCAACGCGCCCAACCAGTTCTGCTGGCGCACTGGTGTTTGGCGTATTTTGAAATGTTCGCGCGCGATCGCGAGCGTGTTACGGATGCGCGCAGGCGTGTAAACGTGATGCCTTTGGGTTCGGGCGCCCTCGCCGGTACCTCGTTCGCAATCGATCGCGAAGCCCTCGCACGCGCTCTGGGCTTTGCCGCCGTATCCCGCAACAGCCTCGACGCCGTCAGCGATCGCGACTTCTGTGTTGAGTTTGCCAATGCTTGCGCGCTCATCATGGTGCACCTCTCGCGCCTCGCCGAAGACATCATCATTTATGCCACCACCGAGTTTGGCTTTTTCGAGTTGAGTGATGCGGTGGCCACCGGCTCGAGCCTGATGCCGCAGAAGAAGAATCCTGACTCAATGGAGCTCGTACGTGGCAAAGCCGGCAGGGTCTTTGGTCATGTCACCGGGTTGCTCGCCACGCTGAAGGCCCTGCCGCTCGCTTACAACAAAGACATGCAGGAAGACAAAGAGGCGGTTTTCGACAGCTTCGATACTGTTTCCGCCTGTCTCGGCGTGACGGCAACGGTGTTAAAGAACATAAGCGTTAACGAATCGCGCGCGCGCGCGGCAGCCGGGACGGGTTACATGAATGCGACCGAGCTTGCGGACTATCTGGTGCGCAAAGGAATGCCGTTTCGAGAAGCCCATGAGGTTGTCGGCAGGATTGTGGTTCACGCCCTTGAGCGTGGCGTTGAACTAGTGGAACTCACGCTGGAAGAGATGCGTTCAATATGCGCTTTGATTGACGCAGATGTTTTTGGAGGGCTCACCTTGGAGCAAACGCTAAATACCAAGTCTCAAAGCGGAGGAACAGCTCCCAAACGTGTCCTGGAAGCTCTGGCGGACGCGGGAAACCGTTTGAGAGGTTGATTCGTCTTACTTCGAAAGGAAACTTCATGACTCCTCATTCCCAGCTATTACCAATTACGGCTGCGGCCACCGTTCTTTTGAGTCTTGTATTTGGACTAGCAGGCCAGGATCTTCCGGCGGAAAAAAAGCCTTATGCACGAACCGGGCAGGAAGCCTCGCTCGTGGGCTATATCACTTTCACAGGCAAGCCACCCAAACCGCTTCAGATAGACATGTCTGCCGATCCCAGCTGCTACGACCACATCTCAAATCTAAAAACGGAGTGGTTTGTTGTGAGAAATGGGCGAATAGCGAATGTGCTGGTGTACGTTACCAGTGACACGCTTAACAACTATGCGTTCGAAATGCCGAGTTCAGAGGTGGTTCTTGCGCACAAGAATTGTCGTTACGAGCCACACATCTTAGGACTGCGCGTGGGACAAAGCTTGAGCATCGTGAACAGCGATGAGACTCAACACAATACTCATCCAACCCCGCGCGCTAACGCAGAGTGGAGTCAAACTCAAGTGGGCGGTGGTCCGCCTATCATCAAGACCTTTCAAAATGCGGAAGCTGCAATCCCTTTCAAAGACAATCAACATCCGTGGGAGAAAGCGTACGTCGGCGTCTTTACCCATCCCTTTTTCGCCGTAACCGATATGGACGGTAACTATCGGATTGATGGATTGCCGCCCGGGTCATACAAGGTAACTGCTTGGCACGAGAGGCTGGGAGAGAAAGTTTTTGACCTCGTGGTAGCGCCTGGCGAGTCGCGGTACGTTGAATTTACTTTCAGTACAGCTGAAGCTAAGCGGTAAGGCGCTGTGAAAAGAGTCGGAACCGGGAGCGGTAGCGACCGGGTCTGCTCAAAGCAAATTAACTAACGTTGCGTATCTTTCTAACAGAATTGCGATGCTAACCCGATCGCTAACGCTCCCGGTTCCGATTGAGTGATGTAAGTCATCGCACCACTCTCTGCATCACACCTGGGCTCAGATGAAATGTTGACAATTTCAACAGCCCTGCGTTAGATCATCCCGCCCGTCAAATTCCATCCTGCAAAGGTTTTGTCCATGACAACCTCTAGACGCGAGTTTATCAAGACAGCGGGCGTCGTTGCCGGCGTGGCGATCTTACCGAGTTCGTTACCATCCTGGATCAGCGACGTTGAAGCCGCGGAAGCCGCGGCTGCTGAGAAGATTAATAAGAGCGCGCTGGCAGATATTGCCTTAAACCAGGCACGCAAGCTGGGCTGCTCTTATGCAGACATTCGCATCAATCGTTACCGCAATGAGTCGATCTCCACGCGCGAAAAACAGGTGCAGAATGTTTCCCGCAGTCAGAACTTTGGCTTTGGCGTGCGGGTCCTGTTCAAGGGCACGTGGGGATTCGCTTCCAGCCGCGACGTGACGCCGCAGGAAATTTGGCGCGTGACCCGTCAAGCTGTCGACATTGCCCGCGCCAATTCGGTCTACCAACGCCGGCGAGTGACCCTCCAGCGGGTGCCAAAGGTCGAAGCGAACTGGCGCAGCTCGTTTGAAAAAGATCCGTTCGAAGTACCCATCGATAACAAGATCGATCTGTTGTTGAAGCTGAATGAGCGCGCGCTGAAGACCGACGGGGTCAGCTTCGTCAGCTCTTCGATGAGTTTTGTTAACGAACAAAAATTCTATGCTTCAACGGATGGGGCACGCATCGAGCAATACATCATTCGCGTTAACCCAAACCTGAACGTAACAGCAGTGAATCGCGCTAACGGCGATTTTCAATCTCGCAATTCGCTCGGCGGTCCACAGGGTCTCGGTTACGAGTACATGGAGAAGTATCCCTGGCTGAAGGAGGCTGAGCAGGCGGGCGAGGATGCGGTGGCGAAACTAAAAGCCAAATCGATAGAGCCGGGCAAATACGACCTCGTCTTACACCCCTCGCATCTATGGCTGACGATACATGAATCCGTCGGGCATCCGACCGAACTCGATCGCTCGCTCTGGTGGGAGGCCAACTATGCGGGGACAAGCTTTCTAACGCGCGACAAGATCGGAAAGCTTAAATTCGGATCGGACCTCGTTAATTTCCTGGCGGACCGGACACAAAGAGGTGGTCTGGCGACCGTCGCCTACGACGATGAAGGGGTGCCCGGTCAGGAATGGCCGCTCATCAAGGACGGAATCTTCGTGGACTGGCAGACGACTCGCGATCTCGCCGCGATGTCGCCTGGTAAGAAGTCTTATGGCTGCCTGCACGCTGACAGTTGGGGTAGCGTTTCGTTTCCCCGCATGCCTAACGTTTCGCTGCAACCATCATCCGGGAACACCACGATGGATGATTTGATCAGCGGAGTTGAGCGGGGAATTCTTATCTACGGCGATGGCAGCTACTCGATCGATCAGCAGCGTTACAACTTCCAGTTTGGCGGGCAAACATTCTGGGAAATCAAGAATGGAAAAGTTGGTGGCATGTTGCGCGACGTCGCTTATCAATCGCGCACGACTGACTTTTGGGGTTCGTGCGACGGCCTGGGAGGTCGCTCGACTTATGAACTCGGGGGCAGCTTCAATGACGGCAAAGGCGAACCAGGTCAGTCGAACGCGGTGAGTCATGGCTGTCCGCCCGCGCGCTTTCGGCAAGTCAATGTTCTGAATACCGCCGCCCGGGCCACTTGAAGTTGGACCCGGAAGGGTGAAGGTTAGTCTCGTTCGTTGAATTCAATTAACCAGGCGGCACAAGCCGGCCTTCCTGACCACGAGGTCTCAACATAATGTTACTCACGGAACAAGAAGCACGCGCCATTACCTCTAAGCTGCTCGGCTATGTTCGCGCGGACGATGCCGTAGTCAGTGTTAACAGCGAGAATTATTCGCACTTGCGCTTTGCGGCCAACGCGTTTACCACGAGTGGCGCACGAAAGAATACTTCCGTAGGCGTCGCCGTTTGGATCGATAAGAAACGCGGCGCGTCTTCTACGAACGAGATTGACGAGGCCTCGTTGCGAGCGGCAGTAGCGCAAGCGGAAGAAATCGCCCGCATCTCGCCGGTTGATCGAGAGTACCTGCCCACCGTCGGCCGTCAGACGTACAAGCCCGTCAACGGCTACTCTGAAGCGACGTCGAATATTTCGTTGCAGGAACGAGCGCGCGCTATCAACAGCGTAATCGCGAGCTGCGAACGCGCGGGCGTGATTGGCGCCGGCTTTCATCAGGCGCGCGGCTCCGTGAATGCTGCGGCCACGAAGAATGGAAACTTCAACTACGAACGCTCGAGCCTGGTGAGTTTGTCTACAACGGCGCGTACGCCTGACGGCGGCAGTTCCGGTTACTTCCTGCGCAATCATTTCGACGTAAACAAGCTCGATGTGAAACGAGTCGCTCAGGAAGCGATTCGTAAAGCCTTAGAGGGTCGTCGCCCGCGAACTCTGGAGGCGGGTGTGTACCCGGCGATTCTGGAGCCGCAGGCCGTTGCTGATTTGCTGTCGTTCTTTGCGTTCAGTTTTGACGCGCGTAGCGCTGATGAGGGTCGTAGTCCATTTTCCTTGCCGGGCGGCAAAACAAAAGTTGGCCAGCAGGTATTCGACGAACGGCTAAACATTTACAGCGATCCCTGGAATCCCGAGCTGCCTGGATCGCAGTCCGCCCAGGCGGGAATTCCGGCGCAGCGAATTCAACTGGTGCGGAATGGCGTGCTCGAGAACCTGACTTACTCGCGCTTTTGGGCGAAGCAGAAAGACAAGCAGCCCACGCCGGGACCGGTGAACTCCATCATGGAGAGCTCGGCGCCGCCAGTGACGTTGGAGGAGATGATTGCCAAAACCGAGCGCGGAATTCTGCTGGGACGCTTTTGGTATATCCGTGGAGTTGATCCGCGCACAGCGTTGCAGACGGGATTGACCCGCGATGGCATCTGGTACATCGAGGACGGCAAGATTCGTTATCCGGTCAAGAATTTTCGCTTCAATCAGAGTTTGATGGCCCTGTTGGCGCCGGGGAATGTAGAAATGATTGGTGCGCCCGAACGCGTCGGCAGCGCGGAAGGGCAGGGCAATAGCTCGGCACTCTTACCCGCACTGAAAGTTAAGGAGTTTCATTTCTCATCACAGTCCGAAGCAGTGTGATACCGAACAACAGAAACCGCCAAGACGCCAAGAAACGCCAAGGACGCCAGGAAGAATAAGACGAGCTTTGAACTTGGTTCTTTGAACTTTGAAACTTGAGAGGCTCAGTTTAAGGCTGAACTACTGGAACAAAGTAAGGAGAACAAAGTACTAAGGTCTTATTCTTCTTGGCGTCCTTGGCTCACTTGGCGCCTTGGCGGTTATTTTGTCCATTGGTTAGCGCCTTCGTCTTGGTGAAGGAGAGGGTGATGGAGACGGGCTGGCCGCTGGTGCTTCAGGGTTGATTGTCTCGAGGTAAATGTATCTTCCGTCTTCAAGCTTTAGAACTACTGCCGGCTTCACCGCGTTGCGATCGTGATCCATTGTGATCATTCCGGTGATCCCTGGGAAGTCTTTTGTGGCCGCTAAGGAATCTCGCAACTTCGGTCCTTCCGTCCCCGCACGCTGAATTGCTTCTGCAAGAAATCGCATCGCATCATAAGCCAACGCTGCATGCGCGTCAGGCGCGAGATTCGCAGATTGGAGCCGGTAATCCCGGGCAAACTTCTGCGTCGCGGGAGAAGGATCGTCAACAGAGTAATGATTCGTAATGTAAGAACCATTCAGTGCATCGCCACCGAGCGGCCACAACTCGGGCGCATCCCAACCGTCACCACCCAGCAGCGGCTGCGTCATATTCAATTGCCGCGCCTGCTTCGCGATGATGGTGATGTCGCCATAATAACCTGGCAGGTAAACAACATCGGGCTCGGTCGCCTTGATCGAACTTAACTGCCCTTTAAAATCGGCGTCCCCCTGGGTATACGACTGTTTGCTGACGACCTGCCCGCCCAACTTCGTAAAACTCAATTCAAAGAAGTCGGTAAGACCGCGACTGTATGGCGAATTGTAGTCGAGCATGATCGCCGCTTTTCTTGCTTTCAGGGTGTTGAAGGCAAAGCGTGCCATCACATCTCCCTGGAACGCATCGATGAAGCAGGCGCGAAAAATGTAATCACCGATCTGAGTAACTGCCGGATTGGTTGAAGAGGGCGAGATCATGGGCACCTTCGCCGCCTGCGCGTTTGGTCCGGCCGCCAGACTGCTGCCGGAGGCGCCTCCAGCAATCAGCGCCACGACGTTGTCTTGATGCACCAGCTTGTTTACGACGGTCGCGGCGCGTTCCGGGCTCCCCTGGTCATCTTCGATCACGACATCCAGCTTACGTCCGTTGATGCCTCCCGCCCGATTGATCTCAGCCGCGGCCAGCAACACCCCGTTCTTCGCAGATTGTCCAAAGTTGAATGTCGGTCCGGAAAGGTCGCCAAAGTAACCAATCTTAATGGTGCCGTTGTTACCCGGACCCGTTTGCGAGGGGCCCGCACACGACCACAGCGGCAGCAGTGGGACTAAAATAAGAACCAGCAACAGCGCACGGCTCGTCCCATGTTTCATTGATGAGTGTTGTAGCGGGAGCACGGGAATTTTTTACTCGCCGAGGTAGGCCTCTTTGATTCCGGGATCGGCGGCGAGTTCTTTTGACGGTCCTTCCATCACGATGCGACCAGTTTCAAGCACGTAAGCGCGATCCGAATGTCCCAGGGCAGCATGTGCATTCTGTTCGACCAGCAGGATGGTGGTTCCTTTGCTTCTAATTTCATCGATTGCTTGGAAGATGGTGTGCACCACGAGCGGGGCCAGGCCAAGTGAAGGTTCGTCAAGCAAGAGCAAACGCGGTCGCGACATCAGCGCGCGCCCGATGGCGAGCATTTGCTGCTCACCGCCGGAGAGGGTGCCCGCCTTCTGTGATTCGCGTTCTCGCAAACGCGAGAACAATGTGAAGGCCCGCTCCATATCGGCGGCAACTTCTTTCTTATTGCGATTCAGATAAGCGCCCATTTGCAGGTTCTCGCGCACGGAAAGGTTTGCAAACACGCCGCGCCCTTCCGGCGACATGGAAATCCCGCGCGCGACAAGCTTATGAGTCGGCTTAGCGCTGATGTCTTCTCCTTCGTAAATGATTTTTCCCGCACGGGGCTCGAGTAGGCCGGTGATTGTGCGCAGCGTAGTCGTCTTGCCGGCGCCATTAGCGCCGATCAGCGTCACCACTTCACCCTTTTCTACGTGCATCGAGATACCGTTCAGAGCCTCTATCGCGCCGTAGTTAACGGATACGTTTTCTAGTGTAAGCATTAATTTGAGTACTGTATGTCTGGCATTTGTACTTTGAACTTAGTTCTTTGTTCTTCGCAGATTCAACTTCGAAGTGCAACAGAACGTTGTTTGAAAAACACTTCGTTTGGGGTCCAGTAACCAAGCGTCTTGCGCGGCCGGTTGTTTAATAGATCTTCCACCTGTTGCACGTCTTTGGCGGTGATGCTGGCGAACGGGTACTTCTTGGGAAAGTATTGGCGCACGAGACCGTTGGTGTTTTCATTCAAGCCGCGCTCCCAGCTGGCATAAGGATGTGCGAAGTAGAGACGGGCTTGCAGCCCCGCGGCGATCAACTCGTGGTCGCAGAACTCTTTGCCATTATCTACGGTGATGGTATGCACCCTGGCAGCGAGCGGCGCTAACAACGCGATACTGTTGTCCTTCATTTCCCCAGCGGTTTTAGTGGCCAGCTTGCGTAAGCGAGTCAGCTTGGATTTACGTTCGACGGCACTAAGGATGCCGCCTTTATGTCGGGCGCCAATAATGGTGTCTACCTCCCAGTCACCGAAGCGACTTTTGCGAGCCACCACCGCCGGGCGTTTATCGATGCTGGTTCTGTTAGGGATCTGGCCGCGGCGGATGTATCCGCTATAACGCTTGCGCTGCTTCTTTTGGCTGCGCAGCTGGCGATGTAACGTACCACCGCGCCGCTTGTCTGCGTAAACGTAAAGATAAATGCATTCATGGCTGACGGTGGGCCGTTGCTCCAGCTTCAGCCGGCCGGCGATTTGCTCCGGACTCCACTGTTGCTGCAACCACTGCTCGACTAGTTGCCAGGTCTGCCAGGCAATCCGTGAGCGATATGCTTCACACTGCCGATCGTAAGCCAGTTCGTCAGCCTGATGAGGGCGATATCCCTTCTGCCCGCGGTTGCGCCGCAACTCGCGCGAGATGGTGCTTTTATGACAACCCACCACCAGCGCAATCTCAGACTGGTTCTGTCCGGCTTTCATCAACGCGTATATCTGGTATCGTTGTTCGCGGGCAAGCTGCTTATAGTTCATTTGTGTGCTTCTTTGACTTGGCGGTTGATAAAGCACGCTCACGCTATCGCAGCTTGCCTACCAACCACTAATCTCAAAGTTGCACTTCAAGTTGAATCCACCATTGATAAATGATAAATGGAAATGGTTTTCCTTCTGCCGTCTGCTCCGGCCGTCGCCCCTGTCTCCTGATGATTGCCTACTGACCGGTGGGCGCCTTCGCGCCTCGTGGCTTATTGAATGGTGACGTTGAATTCCACGCTGGCACGTTGGGCGCGTTCGCAACTCGCAAACCGATAATCATGCCTACCCGAGCCAGTGTTTGCGGTCCAGTCCAATCCCAATCCGGTTTGATCGTGTCGCTGGGCGAGTGGTAATCCGTCTCCAGCCATTTGCGTGCGCGCGGGATCCAGGCCGCTACGTCCCCGGCGGGACCACCAAGCAACATCAATGCGGGTACACCTTTTTTCACAAACGCATAATGGTCGGAACGCACGAAGGCATTTTCCTCGGGCATGGGATCAGGAGTCACAATATTTCCCATTGCTACCGTCACGTCTTCAAACACCGCGCCCAGATCGGAATGCTCCGCCCCAAAGCCGACGATGCGCTTCACGGGTGCATAAACTTCCGTTCCAATACCGTCGAAGTTAATGTCCGCGGCAACCTTGTCGAGAGGCCACGTGGGATGTTGCACCCAATACTCCGCGCCGAACAATCCATACTCTTCACCGGTCACTGCAAGAAAGATAATTGAGCGCTTTGGTCGGGAGTCTGGTTTTGGATAAGCACGGGTGAAGGCTTCAGCGATAGCCGTGATTGTCGCCGTGCCGAGGGCGTTGTCAGCGGCACCGGGAAAAATCTTGCCACCTTCAATTCCGTAGGCATCATAGTGGGCCGAATAAACGACGGCTTCCGCTTTCAGGTTCGGATCAGAGCCTTCCAGCACCGCAACAACATTGCTGCCGTTTGCCTCGCCCATTTTGATTCGCAACGCGAGGTTAGCTTGCTTCTGCAAGCTCCGCGAAACGCTGACGCCGGTCTTCGCCTTTTCCAAAGTTTGCGCGTAGCTGGCTTCAGAACCCGCGAAGATTTTTTCCATCGCTCCATCGCTGGCCAGGAGGACTGGTGGAATTTTGAAAGGCGGCTGGGGCGCGGAGGCCAGGCTGACGCGGCGTCGCGAAAGATAATTTGCGATCGTCGCAAACGGCTGTGTAGCTGAACCCGCATTCGCGACGATCATTGCGGCCGCACCCTTGCCGAAAATATTCAGGCCGCGGGCTTGCGGGTTGGAAGCGCGCCGCCACGCACCCTGATCGACTCCAGTTGGTTGGCCGTTGAGCAAAACAACTATCTTGCCTTTCAAATCGAGTCCCGCGAGATCGTCGCGCTTCAATTCTTCAGAAACCACACCGTAGCCGACAAAAACTAAATCACTCGCTGCGTTAACTTCGCTGGCGGAGTACGGCGGTAGTACGACGTAATCACTGCCATGTTTCAGGGCGGTGGCACCCACGGTTAGTGCGGAGTCGGTAAGCACTTCGGCAGACTTAAACTTGATCGTTTGCAGGTAAGTGCCGTTTTCTCCAACCGGCTTCAGTCCTAACGCTTTGAAACGATCGGCCAAATACTGCGCCGCACGGTCACCGCCGGGCTGTGCGGTACCGCGACCTTCGAACTCGGGAGAGCTCAACTTCGCGGTAACTTCGCGAATCGTTTCAAGTTTGACCTGGTCTGAAGCTTTGCGTTCAGCGCTGGTTAGCGCTGGCGCTGCTTTCGCTTTTGCCGTTGCGGTGCCGTTCGCTTGCCATGCCGAGGCCGACGATAACAAAGCGACAGTGAGCAGTGCTGCGAACACGGCGCGAGATGATTGCAGTTTACGAGTAAAGGTTTCCATTAAAAGTTTTCTCCTGAGAATGCGCTGCTGGTTGAGAGTCTACTACGCAATGTCGCAGCGAATGTTTTAATGAAGCGTTATTGAGATCGCCTTTCTGCGATTTTGTGGATCAATCACTAAGAACTCGTCATCGTTGACCAAATGGTATGATTTGAAATTAAGCAAATTGTCCCGGAGGCCGCCCGATGCC
>JBAPXA010000168.1:0-6621 GCA_049283975.1 Pyrinomonadaceae bacterium
AGATTACACCCGACTACCTGCCCTATGCCGAGGGTTCGGTTCTGATTGAGATGGGACTGACGCGCGTGATCTGTTCTGCGTCGGTTGACGATCGCGTACCCCCGTTTCTGCGTAACACTGGTCAGGGTTGGGTTACCGCAGAGTACGCAATGCTGCCGCGCTCCACGCAACAGCGCAAGCCGCGCGAAGTGGTTCGCGGTCCTTCCGGCAGAACACACGAAATTCAGCGACTAATTGGCCGCAGTCTGCGTGCAGTTGCGGACATGAGAGCACTTGGCGAGCGGACCATGACGCTCGACTGCGATGTCCTCCAAGCCGATGGGGGAACGCGCACCGCAGCAATAACCGGCGCCTACGTTGCGCTGGCTTTGGCAAGCAAACGCCTCTTGAAGAAAGGTCGAATCACGCGGACCATTGTTACCGACCAGGTCGCGGCAATTAGCGTCGGCTTAGTCGATAACACTCCCTTGCTCGATTTGAAGTACGATGAAGATTCGCGCGCTGACGTGGATATGAATGTGATCTGCACCGGCGATGGGCGTTTCATTGAGGTGCAGGGGACCGCTGAGCGGGAGCCTTTCACGCGAGTGCAGATGGACCAGTTGCTGGAACTCGCAACTGTGGGAATCGCGGATCTTGTGAAAATGCAGCGTGAAACGATTGAAAGTGCCGGATTGGTCTAGTCGTTTGGGACAACGCCGGTCGCCGGCGTGGGCATCAGAAAAGGACGAGTGGATCGCCCGGAACCATCCTTCAAAGCTTTTCCGAGGAGTACCAACAAATGCGAATCTTGAAACTCGCTTTAATCATCACGTTGATCGCAGTGAGCTATTCGCTAGCAGGCGCCCAGGAGTTGTTTACTAACGACAACCTTCCTTACAGCCTCGAGTTGCCTTCGGCATCGTGGCGTGCGATTTCCGAACCCGATGCCGCGCATGAGCATCTCGAGTTCGTCAACGGCGATCGCCTCGATGGGTTCTTACAGATTCGAAAGGAAATGGTCGACAGTGGCACGACGACGGCTGATGTCGCTCGTCGCGATCGGGATCAGAAGTTCCGCTTCTTTCCTGGATTCGTGGAAGGCAGAGAGGAGAAATTCTCCGGTCGTTTGAGCGGCGTGGTGGTTAGTTACGAATATATAAAGACTGGCAAGACTATGCTGGGCCGCGTCTATTATCTGCAAGCCGACAATCGCACTGTCTATGCTTTACGCTTCACCGGCTTGCGCGACAAGCTTACTCGCATTCGCAATCAAACCGATTTGATTGCACGCAGCTTCAAGTTAAAATAATTTCATGAGTAACGCTTGTTTTGGCCGCGCGCGTCGTTCAACGCGAGCGGCCATTTGGTTTTAGGAGTCGTGACGCTGGATGAAACTGAAACTAGATCCCAAGCTAGAGATCAAACCCTCGCCGATTGAGGGGCGCGGTTGTTTTGCCCGCGTTCACATTTCGCGCGGTAAAAAAATCGCGGAGTACACTGGGGAGAAAATCTCAAACAGCGAAGCCAGACGCCGCGCCGGACGCCGGCGTTTACGCATCTGCGAAGTCAACGACCGCTGGAGTCTGGACGGCAGCAGAGGTGGGAACGGCACCCATTACATCAACCACTCCTGTGAGCCTAACAGCTATATGAAGACTATTTACGATCACATCCTGGTACTGGCGCTGCGCGATATCCCCCCGGGTGAGGAGATTACGCTCGATTATCACTCGACATTGCACTCAGATAGGAAAAGATGCACTTGTGGTGCGCCGTCGTGTCGAGGAACGATTAATAAGGTAGACGGTAGGCAGTAGACGGTAGGCAGTCGGTAGTAGGCAGTAGACAGTAGACAGTAGGCAGTAGACAGTAGGCAGAGAGTAGTCCGTGGTCAGTGGTTGTCTGTCAGGGTCTGTGGTTAAGACTCAGTAGTCCGTGGTGATCAAATCTTCGGTCTACTGACTACTGACTTACTGACTACTGACTACAGTCTCGGCAACGTAAAACTAAACTTCGAGCCGCGGCCTTCCTCCGTTTCCAAAGCGACGGCGCCCCCGTGCTGCTCGACCACTTCGCGCACGAAAGACAGACCAAGGCCAGTCGAATCTTCATCCTTCTCCTGCCCCTCCCGCACAACTCGATAAAACTTTTCCCAAACTCGGTCGCGTGCCTCGGCCGGAATTCCATAACCTCGATCTTCAACAGAAACTCGCACCGCCTCCGCTTCCAACGCCGTCGAAACGGTTACGGTGGTGCGTTCCGGACTGTATTTGATCGCATTGCTTACAAGGTTTTTTACCGCTTGCGAGATTAGACTTTTGTCGGCGGCGACTGGAGGAATGCGTTGGCTTGGTTGTTCAACGAGACGTATGCGTTTCTTTTTGGCGCTCGGTTGCAGCGTCAATACGGTCTCGCGTACCACATCGTCCAGTCGCAGCGGAATCTTCAGCACCTCCTGCCGATCCTTTCGTTCCAACTGCGTGACCGCAAGAAAGGTATTGATCATGCGAGAAAGTCTTTGCGACTCGCCGGCAATGATTGTCACAAATTCCCTGGCTTGTTCTGGAAGTTCGTTGTCGGCAGTTAGCAGTTCGGCAAAGCCATTGATACTGGTTAGTGGGGTTCTCAGTTCGTGAGACATCAACGAGATCATATCGCTCTTCAACTGTTCGTAGTTCTTTACGCGGGTCAAATCACTAGCGGTAATTGCCAGGCAAAGCGGTTCGGCGGTGGCGCCAGTTTGTCCGGCGTGATCCAAAACCAGCGAGATGCGCAATGTGAATGTGCCTGCTGGCTCTGCAAAGTGTAGCTCGCCCTCATAAGGTTCGCCGCTCTGAAGCACGCGGCGAACGGCTATGGCTGGTTCATCGAATATGTCGGTACGCAGCTTATCGAGAAGCTCGAAGAGGGTGAGTTCGTGGGCTTGGGCTTCCGGCAGCCGCGCGAGCTTGAGCATGTGACTATTGATGTAAGCGATCGTGCCGTCGAGATAGACGATGGCAATGCCGTCCTGAATTTCAGCCAGAGCGTTTACCCCGAATCGTTGTTCAGCCAGAAGACCATTAACAACCGCCAGCAAATCGAGGCGGCGCTGGGCGGCACCTACCGACAGCTGACCAAACCCATCGTTTTGTGAAGCCATTTTGCTCGACTCTTGCCTTTGCAAGTTGCGGGCAAGTTGAGCGCCGACCGCATTTAGTAACCCCCGATCGTCGCTGTTAGGTTCGTCTGCAAGCCTGACGAGGAGGGCGCCTACAGATTGCTGTTCGTGACGCAGCGGCACGGCCACGTTCGTTCCGGGGTTTTCGTTTTCGATTTTCTGCGTCAGCATGGCGCGCGTTTCCAGCGCTTGTTCACAAAGTGCGATACCGCCGCGCCAGATAGAAATTCGGGAGGAGTCTAGATAGGGGGCACCTTGCGAGCGCAGTCGGGCGGCGGCAACCAGCTTACCGTCGCGATCGCGTTGAAAGACGATCACCTCCTGAGGCGAAAGCATCGTCTCCAGGAGTTTTAGACTGCTATTCAGACGCGCACTTGTTTCGTCAACCTGGAGCGAAATGAGTCTGCTCGATGAATGCCTCAAGCGGTCATCCAGTTTTGCGTTGAGACTACGAAGCTGGAACGCTTGCAATGCAATCAGTACTAAGGCAATTGTCAGTGCTAAAGGTATGAACAGAATGTCGAACGAGAAAAGGCGCGGGCTGAGCAGGTGGGCCGCTATCAACGTAATGATCAAAATGCGAAGGTAAGGTAACGAACGGCGTGCCCCTAATTTGTGAACCACCAGGAGGGCGGTAAAGGCGACGGCGCTAAGGATGAGCACCCCTCTAGCGAACGCGCGCCCCGTTGATGAAGCGGCGCCTGCCGCCGGCAGCAAGACGAAGGTGTTGACCAGCCACGGCACGAAAACTGTGCGGGAGATGATAAGGGCAAGAATCGAGGCCAGCACAGCTAGAGCCACGTAGAACAGGGCACGTTTGTACGAAAGACTTTTTTCAGGCACAGGCGGTGGCAGGTTAAATAGCTAAGGTTGGGTTGATGAGGGGCTTTACTGGGAACAAAGCCAGCTAGGAGTATACCCGGCGACGATTGTTTCGGCTACAGAAATCCTTATTTAGCTCGAAACTTTGCACTTAAGTGACGAGGTCTCTGAGGGCTCGCGCCAGCACCGTTTCCTCTGCGGGGAATACGGTGCGCAGGTCAAGCAGCAACTTGCCTTCGGAAACTCGGGCAATGATCGGAGGGTCGGAAGATCGCAGCCGCCGCTCGATTTCGTCTGCGGAGTAGTGGGCGTGGTCGATGGCGATTAATACCGTCGGCGGCCTCGTGTTAGGTCCGGAACCGCCGCCAACCGCTGATTCACCGTCGATGAGACTGATTGATAGACTGGCATTGTTGTCGTTCTGCATCTTCGCGACGAAATCCTCGGCCCGCTGGGCTACGTCCGCTTTCGTTAGTGCCAACATTTGCAGCGAAGGAATTTCATTGAAGAGGGTTCCCCGGCGATAGGCATTGAGAGTGGCTTGCATCGCAGCGAGAGTTAGCTTGTCGACCCGCAGCGCTCGGTACAGAGGGTGTCTTCGCAGTCGCTCAATAATCGCCCGACTTCCTACGATTAGACCTGCCTGTGGCCCGCCCAGCAATTTATCACCGCTGAAAGAAACGACATCTGCACCGTCGGCAATACTCTCGCGAATGATCGGCTCGCCCTTTAGACCAAATTTACTCAAATCCTGGAGGACTCCTGAACCGGCATCCTCATAAAGCAGCAATCCCTTCTCATGCGCCAGAGTTGCTAACTCAGCGAGTGTGGGCGCTGTGGTGAAACCCACCACGCGATAGTTTGAGGGATGCACGCGCATCAACAAGCGAGTGTGCTCGTTAATGGCCACACGATAGTCAGCGAGGTGAGTTCGATTCGTCGTGCCAATGTCGACCATGTGCGTTCCTGAATTTGCCATCACATCGGGAACGCGGAAGTCACCGCCGATCTCAACCAACTCTCCGCGGGAAACAACTGTTTCGCCATCACGAGCAAGAACCGAAAGGATGAGCAATGCCGCCGCTGCGCAGTTGTTTACCAGGAGGGCAGCTTCAGCGCCCGTGAGTTCAACCAGGAGTTGCTCCACCCGTGCGCCACGACGTCCGCGGGTTCCAGTTGCCGCATCGTATTCCAGGGTGCAGTAACCTGAGGCCTCTTGAGCGATCGCTGTTCGCGCTTCCGGCGAAAGCGGCGCGCGACCCAGATTAGTATGCAGAATTACTCCAGTTGCATTGATGACGTGGCGTAACCCGGCGTTCTCCTCAGAAATCACCGCGGATTCCATCCGTTGAATTGCTTGTTTAAGGAGAGCGTCACGGCTGCTGTCAGCGGCTGAATGAGTGGGGTTAGCGAGCATTTCAGACCTGAGCTCGTCGGTCACTTCGCGGGCTATGGTTGTGAGACGTTCAGTTCCTGAGATTTCCCGGAGCCGCCCGGCAACCTCTGTCTTGAGAAGCTGATCTACCGAAGGTAGTTCGCGCAGTGCACTTAGCTTAGCTGGTTCAGACATGAGTGGTTAGCATAGCTGCTGTGAGTTTTGGGAGCAATTCAACTCTTCTATTGACACCCGCCTTTTCCAACACCTAGACTCAGTCAGCAGCGTCATCCTCGACGCACCCCACCTCAAATCACCTCTTCAGGGAGCAAACCCGCTTGCGTATCGAGAATAGATTGCAAAGGGCCCAATCCAGGGCCAGAAATAAGAACGGCTTCGGCGGCGATAGCCAGATCACTATCGACGATCAGTTGACCAGGCTCGAAGAAGACATTCGGCGACTAAAGATCGAATTTGACATTTACTTCAACGGCGCGTCGAAGCGTCCACCGTATGACACCAAGGGACGTGTAGAGACGATTCTCAAACGTCTGGGTGATGATCGCACACTGACCTTTGCCGAGCGCTACCGGTTCAATACCTTGATGGCGAGGTACAACGTCTTCCGAGATCTTTGGCGGCGCACGATGCAAGGGAGGGAAGAGGGCAAGGACCCGGTATCAGCTGCTCGAGCATCCGCTAAACGCGAAGCCGTTCAAAGTTTCAGTAGGACTACCCTCGTCTGTCAGGACGCAACCCGCGAGGTGGAAACGGTAAAGAATCTTTACGATGCGTTAGTTGATGCTAAGACAAAGTGTGGTGAACCGACTGACGACTTCTCATTCCCGAGATTTCATAGGCTGATCGCTTCGAAGGCGGAGAGCCTGAAGGCGCGCTTGAAATGTGAACGGGTCAGTTTTTCGGTTGATGTTGAAGGCGGTCACGTCAGTTTTAAGGCACGAGCGGAACGAGATTGAGAAGGAAGCCAAGTGCATAACAAAGAGGCGACCCGAAAAGGTCGCCTCTTTCTTTTTTCGCTTACCGGATCATTGGATCGGAAGCAGTCAGTGGCTTTGCTGTCGCAAGCCGGGGAGACTATATCTTGGTCACTTGTTCAGCCTGCGGTCCTTTGGGACCTTGCGTCACTTCAAACTCAACTTCCTGACCCTCTTCGAGAGTCTTGAAGCCGTCGCCCTGGATAGCGCTATAGTGAACGAAAATGTCCGAGGAGCCAGGCTGCTCGATAAAACCATAGCCCTTCGAATTGTTAAACCACTTGACC
>JBAPXA010000169.1:0-5034 GCA_049283975.1 Pyrinomonadaceae bacterium
GCGCTCGCATAACCTCGCAGTTCGTCGTAGACGTACACGACACAAGTATCAAACGAAACAACGTGTCCAACTTTGTCGACAAGTATTTCGAGAGTTTCGCTAATGTCGAGGGAGGAGCCAAACGTCCTGGCAATCTCGTAGAGCGCATAAACCTCCCGGTGGGCGTTCCGTATCTGATCGTATGCCATGTAGCAGCCACGCTCGCGTGTCTGTTCAAGGTCGATATCAGCCAGGGTAAACGGCTCCAAAGTGGAATCATTAGGCTCGCGGAGCGCTAGTCCCTGTTCGGCAATCTGCGCCTCGAATCGCGGCAGGTGTTCAATAAAGAGTTCTACCACGCGAGGATCGAAGTGAGTACCGGCACCCCGCAGGAGCAGAGCGATGGCTTCATCGCGCGTCATGCCACGACGGAAGGGTCGGTCCTCGCGAACAGCGTCAAAGCAATCAACCACAGAAATAATGCGCGCCGTGAGCGGAATCTGTTCACCGCGCAGTCCATCAGGATAACCAGCGCCATTCCAATGTTCGTGGTGGTGGCGCACGATGGGAATTACGGGGTAAGGAAAGTCGACCCGGCTGAGCAACTGTGCCCCGACGGTTGTGTGAATCTTCATCTTCTCAAACTCGGCAGGGGTCAGACGGCCGGGCTTATTGAGGATATGAGCAGGTACCGCTAGCTTCCCGACATCATGCAACAACGCTCCAGCACGTAAGGCTTCAATTTCAGGCTTGGTGAGATTGAGAACCTCACCCATACCAACGGCAAAAATCTGCGCGCGACGGACGTGACAATGGCTGGTTTGATCCTGGGCATCGATGGCAGTCGCCAGGGCTTCCGTGGTCGCAAGGTGCAGTCTGCCGACCGCCTCCGCTTCGCGCGTCTTGGCCTGCACGCGCTCGAGTGAGGTGCGATAGATGAGATAGACGGCGGCGATGATGCCGACCACACAGAGTATTGAGGCAGCATCCTGAGTTGAAACTGCGCCCCCAATCAGTGTGATGGCCAGACTATTGTTTTCCATTTGTAGTGAGTGCCGAATCAGCCAACGAATGCAGTTAGCCGGAAGCGAAGCTGGAGCAACTCAGCTTCGCTTCCGGCGTAGCGGGCAAGCGGCGAACGGTAGTGAATGATTCGCCATGCTGGGTGAGATTTCGGACCGCCGTCTAAACGTTTTCCGCGGTGTCAAATTTTGGGCGGCTCGGACTCCGTGCGGAGAGTCCGTGAAGCTCGAAGCTTCTCAGCCGCGCTTCTCTCTTTCTCAATTGATGTGCCGCAGTCCGCATTCTGACTTTCAGCCCGAAAACGCTAGTGTTTTCGCTTTAAGAATTAATTATCGGTTTTGAATTACTTGAAGGCCTGAGGCGACGATTCAAAGTGACAGGTCAGGTTGCGCAATCCTGTCATTACGATTGGCGATTGGCAATTGCCGAGTGCCGATTGCAAAAAGTTAACCGCCAAGCCGCGAAGAAACGCCAAGTACGCCAAGACAAAAAGGTAATCCGAAAAGCAGACATCAAGGACTTACCAAGTCTACGACTGAAGATTCTTGGCGAGGTTCGCGTCCCTGCCGTCTTGGCGGTGAGCTTTTTAATTGGCAATCGCCAATCGGCAATCGCCAATGGACAGTGTTACCCTGCTCAGCACCGAAAAAATCAGTTAGGCGGCAAGCATTGGCGAAGATCAAGAGCACCGGACCAGATACTCAAACTCCTGCCGGATACATTGAACTCCTGCGCGGAAACCGTGCCTTTCGTCAGGTCTGGCTTGGCCAGGTCGTCAGTCAGTTAGGTGATTGGTTCAATACGATTGCGCTTTACACAATCATTCTCAACCTGACCGGCTCCGGGCGCGACATCGGTTTGCTGCTGGTCGCCCGCTTTGTCCCCAGTTTTATCTTCGGGCCCTCATCAGGCGTCCTCGCTGACCGCTTCAGCCGTCGCTCAATCATGATCTATTCGGATCTCTTGCGCGCGCTCGTCGTGCTCGGCTTTCTTTTTGTCCGGCGGGCCGATCAACTCTGGCTAATCTATGTGCTGACGGTTCTGCAACTGGGCCTTTCCACCTTCTTTGAACCGGCCAAAACAGCGGCCATTCCCTCTCTCGTCGCCGATCGTGAACTCGTAGCCGCCAATGCAATTTCTTCTGTGACCTGGTCGGTAATGTTGACGATGGGCGCGGCCATTGGTGGCTTATTGACGGGATGGTTCGGAACCGATGTCGCCTTTATCCTTGATTCCGGCACCTACTTACTGTCGGCGGCGCTAATCGCCAGCGTCAAAGTTCCCAAGCGCCCCAAACACAAGCGCGGCAGGTTTGCTATTGGTAGAGCGTTAGGAATTTCAGAGACGGTTGAGGGAATCGGTTACGTGAAGCGACGCCCACGGGTATTGGCGTTACTGCTTGTCAAACCCGCCTGGGGTTTAGGCGGCGGCATACTCACACTCCTGGCGGTCTTTGGCGAAAGAGTATTCCCTTTCGGTGGCAGTCCTGCCGTCGGGATCGGAGCACTTTTCGCAGCGCGTGGTATTGGCACAGCAATCGGACCAATTGTGGCGCGCCGCATAGCCGGTGAAGGCAAATTGCAACAGCAAGCGTCGATTGGCATCGCGTTTCTGATCGGTGGATTATTCTATGTGGCGTTCGGATATACGGCGAGTTTTATCGTCGCGTTGATCGTCCTGGGATTAGCTCACACGGGTGGCAGCATTCTGTGGGTGTTTTCCACCGTGCTGTTACAACGCGAGGTGGAGGATCGTTTCCGGGGTCGCGTTTTCGCTGCTGAGTTAGCGCTGCTGACGTTGACGCTAGCAGCTTCCAACTATTTAACAGGCGAGTTGCTGGATCGATTTGGTTATTCTCCGCGCAGCCTCGCCATGGCTATCGGGATCTTTTTCATGATCCCGGGCATCGTTTGGTTTGTCACGCAACGCTGGTGGGACCGCGATACCCCCGTTGCGCAACCTGTTAGTTTGCGAGAACTGTAACCCAAACTGTGGTTGCGTACTTACTGGTTAGCACTATGAAAATCAAAGTCGGCGTAATGGGCTCAGCGGCCGAGATTGAGCCTGGCCAGCGGCCTGAGCTTGAACAAAAGCTTTCGGTACTCGCGACTGCACTCGCCGCGCATGACGCAGTGCTCTTCACAGGTGCGACAACCGGATTGATACACGAAGTCGGCAAGCTAGCGCGGACAGCCGGTGTCTTCCACGTCGGCATCTCGCCGGCCAGTTCCCTTGCAGAACATGTATCACGCTTTCAGCTTCCCACAGATGCTTGCGATGTGTTGGTCTACACGGGTTTCGGTCTGAAGGGTCGCAACGTAGTCCTCGTGCGTTCGTGTGACATTGTTCTGTTCGTCGCAGGGGCGATGGGTTCACTGAACGAATTCACAATCGCTCACGATGAAGGCAAAGTCATCGGCTGTCTGACGGGGACAGGCGGCGTGGCTGATGAAGGAAATTATCTGCTGCAAAAGTTTTCTAAAGCGAACAGTAAGAAGGTCTTTCAGAATGAGGATCCTAAAATGTTGCTGGCCGACTGTGTGAGAGCTTTTGACGTGTGATAATTCCTCGGCGCTTTCAAGCGAAACCAGCTTTGTTCGTGCTTTTTCGTATGATTTCGTGGATCGTTCCCACCGACGGCTGGCGTACGATCCACTAAACACCCGAACTGTCACGAAAGCGCGCTAAGCAATCATGCACTCAAACGATCTGGTTGAAGCAATTCTCATAGCCAACGACATTGCCGTCGCTGACTTTGATCATCCGGCCTGGAGATTCAGCCAGCCTGTATTCATCGCTCAATACTGGTCAGGCGAGTCCGCTCCGGCGCACCGTCACGCGGAAGCTCGACTGCTTTGGTCAAGCTCTGCGCTGTATGTCCGGTTCGTCTGCCCTCAAAAAGAACCGCTTGTGATTAGTTCAACTCCACAAACCGACGCCAAGACTCTGGGACTCTGGGATCGCGACGTCTGCGAAATCTTCCTGGCACCTGATCTTGCCGCTCCAAATCACTATTTCGAATTTGAAGCTGCTCCAACTGGCGAGTGGGTAGATTTAGAGATTCATAAGGATGGCGCTAGAAGAGACACGAACGCAGCGTTCCATTCAGGAATGTCAGCCGCCGCTAGCGTGACACCTGATCTCGTTTTAGTGGCTCTGAGGATTCCCTGGAGTGAGAGTCTTCCTCAGCCAACACCATGTGAAAGGTGGCGCCTCAATCTTTATCGCTGTGTGGGCAGCGATCCGAATCGCGGCTATGTCACCTGGCGTCCGACATTCACACCGGAACCAAGCTTTCATGCACCTGAAGCTTTTGGCTGGCTGTTGTTCCGCGAGTAAGCGGTTAGCGTAGTTCTTTGAGATAGGCGAGGAAGGATTTGCGATCTGTATCGCTGATGGTGGTGATATGAGCTCCGATCAGAAATCCAAGTTCAACCGGATCCTCGAGTGGCTCGTAGCGCGCTGAAGTTGCTATCAACTGAATTGGACCCTCAGGTAATTCCAACGTGATCGCGAGGCGGCAGTTTTCACCCGCCAGATACCGATCGCCGATGCGGATGGCGGGAACAATCAATCCCAATCCATTCG
The DNA here is from genome assembly GCA_049283975.1 of Pyrinomonadaceae bacterium. Classification (GTDB taxonomy): domain Bacteria; phylum Acidobacteriota; class Blastocatellia; order Pyrinomonadales; family Pyrinomonadaceae; genus PSRF01. The sequence goes on from JBAPXA010000169.1 coordinate 4,591, forward strand.
AGCTAATGTCTCTGGTGTAACCCTGAAGCGACGCCGGGCGGCGCCCATTCGCCTTTGTCGGTGTCGCTGGCGCAACTGTCACTTCCAGTCGCGTACGATATCTCGGCATGTGCCGGCGATCACCCGCATATTCGCGGATTCGGCTGACCCATGTGCGGAGCAGTTCCGACATTCTTTACCTCATTTCCGTTCCCGAGGAGGCCCGGACCGTTACTTGTGTTGTGAGAGAGGCAAGGGTTGTCGGGGAAGTTAATTCTCGCTCAAGCATTGTAAGGAATTGGCTGGCCCGCTGGCAATGGGGATTTTGCCGGAACGGAGCCTTCCATTTGTCATTTTCCATATCTCATTTCTCATTTCCCTCTAACCAGCCCCTATTATCCGCCCTGGATTGCCGGCTGGCCGACTAACAGAGCGACAAGTGAGCCGGTCAAATGAAAAATGAGA
>JBAPXA010000170.1:0-5393 GCA_049283975.1 Pyrinomonadaceae bacterium
GCGTATTGATGTTATCAAAGAAATCATCGGCGCCTGGCAGGTCTGCGAGTTCCGTAAACTGCACCCAGCGCGTCATTACGGATTGTAACAGAGCCACTGGTTTTCGTTCCCCACTTTCGATCAACGCCGCTGCGCGAGGGAGACATTCAGCCACCCGATACACGGCACAAAGTGGTTGGCGCCGTCCATCGGGCTGAACGGGGGCCACCGCGTCAAATCCCTCACGCAAAGACAGCAGACGTTCAAAAAGCGAAGCCTTTACTTGCGGAAGGTCACAAGCCACGATCAGCGCCCAAGCGGCAGCACAATTCACGAGGGCGCCATGGACGCCTCCCAATGCTCCCCACTGTGGATGAACGTCGTGGACGATCTTCAGACCCAGGTCCAACTGCTCGGGCCTACCGACAACGAAAACTTGGGCTGTCACCGGCGCCAGTTCATGAGCGATCCGCTCGACAAAAGTCTCGTCCTCGATCACGAGCCGTGACTTGTCGCGCCCCATCCGGCTTGCAGCTCCGCCGATCAAAATGAAACCTGCAACTGAATCCATAGTCATCGGCAGAATCCTATGCCGTCATGTGGTGTGGTAGTGGCTCCGTCCCAGCGCCTTTCAAGCGTTTTGGTTTACGCCGCTCAGAGTAAGCCCAGGACCGCAGCTATCCTGCAGAAAATCTCGTCAAATGTGCTCCAGAGGCTGGGGCCGCCGCCCTTCCTAATGTAAGTATCAACCTTGACCGCCTCCAAGTCGAAAGTTATATTCTGAAGGCGCCCCTGGATTGCATAACTTGCATCTAAGGCTCGTCACCGTGACCCGCAGGCGCCGGCCAGACTTACGAGGTTTGCATTAATGAAAAGAGTTACCCGAGCTTCTCACATTGCGATTTGTGTCGCAGTTTTCTGTGTTTTGGCGACTGCCCAAAAACCAGCGGCCCAATCGTCCACCCAGCCTCAACCTGGGGGGGTGCCGCGTGATGCTCGCCTTTTCCCGCTCGAAGAACTGCGACCGGGAATGAAGGGCTTGGCCTACACAGTCTTTTCTGGCACAGAGCCTCAGGAGTTTGGAGTCGAGATTCTCGGAGTCTTGCCTGGTTTTCCCGCACCACGCCAATCAGCAATTATCGGCAAGTTGACTGGAGCCAACGTCGAAAAGACCGCAGTGTTTGCCGGCATGTCCGGCTCGCCGGTTTATATCGATGGCCGTCTCGTCGGCGCGATCGCTTTTAGTTTTCCTTTTGCAAAGGAGCCGATTGCAGGAATCACGCCGATCAAGCAGATGATCGATATCTTCGAAAAAGGTTCGGTCAACGAAACGAAGAAAATGAAGGAACCGCGTCCGGTTTCATTTGCACAGTTGGCAGCCACCGAGTGGAAACCGACTTACCCTAAACCGGCGGTCACTGGCGCGCCATTGATGGCAAGCGTCTCGGAAGGATCGCCGTTGCTGGCATTGATGGGTCAGCAAATCGCTCCCATCGCCACGCCCATGGTTTTTGGCGGCATCAGCCAGGAGACGCTGGCGTTGTTCGCGCCACAGTTGTTGGCAAATGGTTTACTTCCGGTTTCCGGTGTTGGCGGTTCAGCTGCAATTACAAAGCTCGGCTTACCTAATGAAAAAACGCTTACACCGGGAACCTCTTTAAGCGTGCAACTCGTTCGCGGCGACTATTCAATTGCGGCCTCCGGCACGGTAACGTTTCGCGATGGCGATCGAATCTATGCCTTTGGTCATCCGTTTCTGAGCCTTGGCGCCTCCGATATGCCCTTGACAGAAACTTCGGTCGTTACGGTGATTGCCAACGTCAACAACTCATTTAAGCTCTCGGTACCGGGCCAGATGATGGGAGCGATCTCACAGGACCGGGCTTCAGGGGTGTTTGGTCAACTGGGACGGGCTCCGAAGATGATTCCGGTTAAGATCAACTTGCACACCAGTCGCGATCGCACCGAGACGTTTGCTTACGAGATTGCCAACGATTCTTTCCTGACTCCCATTCTTCTCAACATCACAGTCTTCAACACGATTACTTCGAGCGAACGCGTGCTGGGGGATTCCACGATTAGCATCAAAGGCCAAATCAAGGTCAACGGCCAGGAAGACGTCAGTGTCGATCGCCGGTTCTCGGCTGCCAATTCAGCAATGATGGCCGCCGGCTCAGTCGCCGCGCCGATGGGTGCACTCTTGAACAGTGGCTTCGACGATGTGCAAATTGACGGCGTTACGCTCGACATCTCTTCCACTGATACGAAATATGCCGGCACCCTCGACCGCATCGCCCTCGACCGCACCGAAGTTCGCCGCGGCGAAAAGATTGAGATTCAGGCCTACGTCAGAACGGAAGCCGGCAAACAATTCGTGCAACGCATTCCGGTTCAGATCCCTGAAGATGCCACCCCCGGTCAATTGCTGGTGTTTGTCGGCGACGGTAGTGCTTTGCAGGAAGGCTCGGCAGCGAAGGCTTTCGTGCCGCAGGATTTGGGACAGCTAGTGCGAGCGATAAACAAAGTGAAGAAGAGCGATCGACTTTACGTAAAACTGTTTCGCATTACCCCCGGCGCGGTAATTGGCACCGATGAACTGCCTAATCTGCCTCCCTCTGTAGTGGCGACACTGAACAGTGATCGAACGTCGGGCGGGTACACTCCTACGGTCTTATCTCCGGTCTATGAGATGGAGTTACCGCCTGCTGACTTTGTGATTTCTGGTCAGCAGTTGATTGGAATCGACGTCGTCCGTTAATTCTGCACGTTCGGAGTTGGTAGGGCAGCACCAACTCCTACCACCGATCAGCCGATTCGAAAACTCGTCTTGCTGAATCTCTCTTTGCCGAGAGAAATCCCCGAGCCATAGCTGCTTCCATGAAAACTCCGCTTGGGCTCTTCCGAACCGGACGTAGCACAGGAACGGCCGCCGCCGTCTTCATCGTAATTGCTCTTCTTCTGCTCTTCTATCCATTCCAGACCACAATCGTTCCTGAATGGAGCTTGAGAGTTGTCGATGAAGAGGGCGCGGCGGTCCGCAACGTCAACGTCACGGAACACTGGCAGCACTTCCTGCTGGAAAGCTCAGCGCACGAGGATGTGCGCCAGGTTACAGAGAACGGTGCGGTAAGTTTTCCCGAAAGAACAATCCGCGCGAGTGTGGTGAGTAGGGGACTAGCAACTATTAGTCGCATCAAGCGTGACGGCTGGCGTGCGCGACGTTCTCCCGCTGCCTCAGTAGTAGTTTGGGGAAACCCGGGTTATGCCACAACCGTTGCCGTCTATTTCCCCTCGGCGTTGCCGCAATCGCACGTGATAGTTCCTTCGATCAGATGAAAAGCGCAGTCGGGAAGGGTGGTTTACCCCCGCTGATTGAATGCTAATCATCCTTAGCGGGGGCAAGCCCGCCTTCCTGACTGCAGGTGTCAAGCTCTAAAAGCATCACGTTTCAGATTTCAATTCCACCACTAAGAGAAACCGTCTCTCGGAATTAGGCAGAAGACTCTTTGTCGACTTCAGTTGTAGAGTCTCTAGAGTCTTCTCGAGTTCAGTTCCTCCAAACAACAATAAGGTGCTCGGCCGCGGCGCCCATTCGACTAACCGCGGCAGCATCTCTGTAAACCGATCGAGCGCGCGCGAGGTGATGAATTTCGCGGCGGGCGGATCCACAGCTTCAAACCGTTCCCCCCGCACCTGCGCCGAATCGTCACGTCCCACAACTTTCAAAGCCTCCCTGAGAAACACTGCCTTCCGCTTTGCTGATTCAATCAGCACCGCGGAAAGATCGGGACGCTCAATCAGACAGGGAATAATGGGCAGCCCGGCACCGGAACCGACGTCGACAATCCCGGCTGCGGGGGGCAGATGCGGCAGCAGCAGCAACGATTCCAGGATGTGCCGGCGCGCAAACTCGTCTGGGGAACAGGGCGCTACCAAATGCAAACGAGGATTCCAGGTATTGATGAGCTGGTAGTAGGCGCTCAGTTGCTGCACCGTCTCCGCTGAAAGCGCGATGTCGTAGTCGGATGCGTTTGCACGCAAGGCCGCGGCAAACTCCAGCGACAGCTTCGCAGGCGGTCCAATTGGGGTCTGGTTGATTTCCATGGCAAGGGCGTGAGATATGATAGCGCAACAAACTATGTGGGAAGATCTCGTTGCGCAACATGAACGCCTGGGCCGCGCTGTCACCAGCATCATCGCGGACTTTGCTGCCAGCCTCGATACTCGCCGCGTAGCGTCGCAGGCGACGCCGGCGGACCTGGAGAAATTGTTTGCCGAGCCCCTTCCGGAAAACGGCATTGGCTTTGACGAAATCCTGACGCGATTCAGAAATGACGTTGCGCCGCATGCCATGACGGTTCCGAGTCCACGCTACTTTGGTCAATTTAATCCCACGCCTTTGCCCATCGGCGTTTGGGCAGACGCGTTGGCCGCGGTTCTAAATCAGAATGCCGGGGCCTGGCGGAATGGACCGACCTCCGCAATGATCGAAGCCCGCGTGATGCGTTGGTTGTGTGAATTGGTCGGTTATGGGAGTCAGAGTTTTGGAACTCTGGCCAGCGGCGGCTCTGAGGCCAACCTGATTGCTCTGAAGTGCGCCCGCGACTCGGTTAGCGCGGTGATAGTCCATCGAGGTGTGCGTAGCGCGCCCGCGGATCTGGTTATCTACGCTTCTGAGCAATGTCACTATTCACTTGAGAAGAGTGCAGACATTTTGGGGATGGGCCGGGAACAGCTGCGGAAGATTCCTACCGATGAGCGTTTTCACATTCGCACTGATTTGCTGCGCGTGGAAATCGAAACGGATCGTCGCGCCGGGCTGACGCCTTGCTGCGTTGTCGGCGTTGCCGGTACCACTTCAACCGGGGTAATTGATCCTCTGCCAGAGTTAGCCGCAATCGCTCGCGAAAACAATTGTTGGTTTCACGTCGATGCAGCCTACGGCGGCGTGCTGGCTTTCTCGGCGCAACACGGTGCCAAACTGCGAGGAATTGCAGAGGCTGATTCCATTACTTTCGATCCGCATAAGTGGATGTTTGTTCCTTTCGCCTGCGGCGCCGTCTTGGTTCGCGAAGGCGGACGCGTGCTGCGCGATGCGTTTGATATCAGTCCGGAATATCTCAGCGAGGATCGCGGCGGGGCTGACGTTGAATTTGACTTTTTTCGCTACGGACAGATGGGCACACGCCGCTTTAACTCGCTCAAACTTTGGATGGCCTGGAAGTTTCTCGGAAGAAGTGGTTACGCAGATCTGATCGAAAAACAGATTGCTTTGACTGAGTATCTCGCGGCGCAGATAGATGGGATGAAGGATTTCGAGCGACTTGGAGAAGTTGAAACTGCGGTGTGTTGCTTCAAATTCCTGCCTCCGCCTGCCCGGGAGAAAGAGGGAGGTTATCAGGATCGCTTGCAGC
>JBAPXA010000171.1:0-4103 GCA_049283975.1 Pyrinomonadaceae bacterium
ACGTCCCCCTTAATTACCGAGCCCGCGAAGCGGGCGACAGAATATTGCGCCCCTTCAGGGCGCGGAATCTTATCTAACTAGGATCCAGGGGCGGCGCGCCGCGCGCTTGCCCCTGGCTACCATATTCCGCCGCTACGCGGCTGGTTGAGCAGCGCAACCCAACGCTCGCCTTCAGCTGCGGCGCGCGATTAGCATTCGAGCAAGAAGGAAAGGATTGGTTGAGAAGCACGTTATCGCGCCGTCAGCTGCAAGGCTTTGTTATGTTGCGGACATCGATGTCAAAAATGACTGGGAGGTAGCGGAATTTCCACCTGATACGGAGATGTAAAATCCGGCTTCCGGAGCGGCGGAACAAAGGAATCATCATGAAAAATGAAAGTGAGCCTCACGGAAAAAGCTGATTGTCGCGGCTTGAACTCCCAGCCTCTCGCTGCGGCTTTGGCCATGTCTCTCAAGATTTCAGGGCCAGAGACGGCATCAGCTTTTGCAACTTTGCCCTCGGCACTTACTTCGACATCGACTAGCACTGTACCGCTGATCTTCTTAGCTCGAGCCATAGGTGGATAGGGCGGTCGGGGAGAAGCTATCGGTAGAGGAAGATCGCTAGTCTGACACAGTACAGCTGGTGGTCGAGACAAACTAACTACGAAGACAATCGCCATTCCCAATAAGAGACTTCTCAAGACATTACCTCCCAAAATCAAGCAGCAACACAACGACGGCCTTCAGCTGCGGCGCGCGATCAGCATTCAAGCAGCGCGTCACAGGCTACTTGAGAAGGATGCTATCGCGCCGTCAGCTGCAAGGCTTTGTTATGCGTCGATCGTTAAGGAATATTGTCTGGCGACTGAGGCGCATCATTGTTGTAATCGTAAAAGTATATGTCTGGATATTTAGTCGCCGCATCCTTATGTTCTCGGGTTGCGTCTAGACTCCAGATTCGCGCGCCTCTCGTTACATCAGGGTCATGGTAAAGCACCAAATCGACGTGATCCTTTTCAATCGCAGCCCAGTACAGGCCAGGAATCCGCAAGGTCTCGGGCATTTCCCCTGGCGCACGCATCGGCTTGGCAGGTTTTTCCCGTTCTTCTGTGATTAGCTTCCGAGCATCAGCCACTGCGCGAGTTGGGTCAGCAACTCTAACACTTCCAGGTCTGACAAGAAGGCCACAGCCACTCGGTGCCGTAAGCAAGAGTAATAGTGTCAGTCCTCTGAACACGACGACCGAATTGGATGAATGAACTAGACGCATAACGATGGCCTTCAGCTGCGGCGCGCGATTAGCATCCAGTCTGAAGGAACAAGGTTACTTGAGAAGCACGCTATCGCGCCGCCAGCTGCAAGGCTTTGTTAGATGCCGGGCGTTGTAACTCTGATCGTCATTAATTCTGTAAGCTCCCGTTTAGAAACACCCTTCATCTTATTAACCTGCCAATCAGGATTCTTCGTGAACGAAGCGTACCAGGCACTCCCTTTCCCGTCATCATTGAGGTAGACCATCAAACTTCCTTGATCCGACCTGTTCCCAACGTAGGAATACCATACGAAAGCGCCTGATGAGCAAATTTGCGCCAAAGATCTGTTGGAAGACAAAAGGTGCAAGGGATTGGATGACGAGGCTTCATAAAGCAACGGTGCTGGGGAATGCTTTTTGAAAGATAACTGGCTGACAACGCGAGACGGCTCAAATGGTGGGAGCATTAGCTTGGCCCGCCAGCCAAGATCGTCGGTATCAATCCTGCTGGTATCGAATTCTAGCCACTTATGATCGAACCAATTATCGATTTGAACGACATAGACTTCGGCAGGTTGATGTAGTTGCAGGGTGTTGTCGAGGATCTGCTCAACAATGGCGACAAAAGAATGGTCGATGTTCTCGCTTGGCTCAAACGTAATCATATATTCAACAGGCATCTAACTATTCATTATCTAGCAAGCGCTCAATAACAACGCCTGACACGGTATTATGCGACAGCCGCTTGATAATAACGCTATACCGGCATTATCTTGCACCCGCTTTCTGATCCTCACAACTGGAGCTTTATGGCAGGAGATAGGTAGGGGCGCCGAGAAATGGAGACAAGGAGATGGTGAGACGCAGCTCGGGGCAGTACGGTCGCTCCCGTACTGTACCGAGTGATCGCGCAAGGTGCAGGGGGTCGCACCGCTCCCGTACTGTATCGAGTGGCGGCCAGAAGCGATTGCCACAACTGCTTTCATTTTGTATTGGCTAGGGAGCCCAGCTCCGGATAATCCAAACCTTCCTTTAATGATTCTCTGAAAGCGTGGGCAACGTTGAGCGACTGCCTTTGCAGTTCAGCGTTTGATGAAGGGTTCTGTTCGTATTGTTGGAGAGCTCTCGCAAAATAAACCATCGCCGATTCAACTTGTCTGTCCTCAACGAGGGCAAGTTCACCCCAGTAAAGTTCAAAGAAACGTTTGCGCGCTGCTTGCCTTTCCTCGCCTTCACCTAAATTTGCCAATTTAGAAACCACATTCGATGCTTCTGTGTAGAGCAGGATGCGTTTTTCATTAAATGGTTTAAGCGATTCCCTGGAGGCAGCACGAAGTTCACTTTTTTCGTTGTCTAAAAGCTGCTTCCGTTGCAGGCTGGCCGTCCCTGAATATTGAACATAAGTAACCAGGACACCTATCAACACCGCCACTACGCTTAATGCTTTAACAATCATGTCTATGTTCTTAGCCCGGTGCTCAGCCTTTCTATGATTCGGATCGAGTTTCTTGTGCTCGATCTCTAATCGTTTGAGCTCGACTTCCAGTTTCTTGAGCTCTATCTCCATTACCTTTGCGGAATCGTCAACTTGTGCTTCGCTCACGGCGGTTCCTTTCACTCAGACAAGAATATTTTGTCGGGTGACTTAAATGGGTTAAGACGGACACTCTCACCCACTATCCAAAGATTCAAGGTTACGAGGTGACCCTCGGTACAGTACGGGAGCGATAGCGACCGATAGCGACTGGCGATTGCCGATGGTCGATTGCCAATTGGCCTGTGCCAAGGGATCCAATCAAAAATCGGCAATTGAAAATTGGCAATGTTATCGGTCGCTACCGCTCCCGTACTGTAACCGAAGCGCAGGGAAAGCACGTCGCCCTGGGACAGTAGAAAAGTTAGAGAAGCACTGAAGGTGCGTAATACATTCTATGGCTGACACGTTATGCCGCTCTTTCAGAGCTCGGACACCATGTGCTTCGCTTTCCAGGGGCGGTGCGCCTTCGCTGCGCTCGGCGCTTACCCCTGGCTATTACCTTCTCGCGCCTTTGGCGCTCAAGAATCAGACGATTCCATTTCAACTAGTTGTGACATGCATCTAAAAATGTATTTTGATTTCTCTTCTAGCAGGCCTACTTCGTGCTTGTCGTTTTTTCCCGACGCGAGTGGTAGAGACCTTCTAAGGCCAGGACAAGCAACGTAAATAAAGTGCTCAGCAATGCGATCCCCAAACTACCCAATCCCACCGCAACTCCGATCGCCGCCGTCATCCAAACGCTCGCGGCGGTGGTCAGTCCTTTTACATCGCGCTCTTCATTTAGTTTGAGAATTGAACCAGCGCCGACGAAGCCAATTCCGGTAATGATTCCCTGAATTACTCGGGACAAACCATCGGAGGACATTCCGGCTCCGGCGCAAGCAATTACGAAGACCGCAGTTCCCAGGGCGACTAAAATATGCGTTCGCAATCCTGCCGGCTTGCCGGCCCGCTCACGCTGGATGCCCACCAACGCGCCCAGCAGCGTTGCCGCAAAGAGCCGGATAACAACCACCATCACCTGCCTTAGATTCGGCAGGCCGGCAGTCAGTTCTTCCCACAAAATATCCATTTGGATTCCCTCTTAGATTGTTAGCTTGATTCAAATCGGGCCAGAAGGAAAGTCCGATTCTCTGTCGACTCAGTGAGGTTCGAGGCGTTTTACTGTTTCGGGCAACGCGATTGCCAGCCAACAAGATTCTGCCAGTTTCTGCGTGACAAGAGATCCTGATTGGCTGCCGTTTGCTGTGCCCATATTTCTTCCAGCCTTTTAGTCGTGACGTTTACCTCATTATTGAAGGGGTTCTCATGAGTCAATTGTTCTCTCGCTGT
>JBAPXA010000172.1:0-5624 GCA_049283975.1 Pyrinomonadaceae bacterium
GCGTCATCCATATAGGCCGGCTTCTTGTTGCTCTCGATCAACCCAATCGCTTTAACTCCATACTGCAAGGCCTGCGGCGCGTACTTTGAGTTCTGCTTTCTGGCCTCCTCGGTCCCCACCAGCGCCAGAGTTGAGAGCACACCGAGGTTTTCCGGTTGCTTGGCCAAAGTAGCAGCGCCAAGGGTGAATGCTTCATCAACGCGTTTGGCATTCACGTAGTCATCGATAACTAAGGCCTTCATGTAGCCTGATTCGGCATCATTGGAAAATGTTTTCAAAAACCGCTCTTCAAGCGTCAGGCGCTGAGCTGCATCTGTTACTCGACTAATTTCTGCAGTGAGGCCCTGCACGACCTGAGGTCGCAGCGTGCTCTTGGGATATTTTTTTACGAAGGCTTCTGCCTGTGTCAGCTTTGCAGCAATATCCGGCGCGCTGCTGATTGCCGACGCCGCTTTGACTTCGGCCTCAGGAGCTTGTGGTTTCGATTGTTCCTGGGCGTGAACTGCCGCCAGCGATGACACAACGATCGTTAGAATTGCAGCAGCTATGTGCGACGAGGAGATAAACTTCTGCATGATTTTCTCACCTGTAGTTGTTTGAGATCTGGGGGATGTTGGGAACAGCAGGATATTGCTTGAGTCGTGCGTCATTGGCAAGTAAAGAAACCGCCAAGTCGCCAAGAAGAAAAATAAAACGAGCTTAGTACTTTGTGCTTAGTGCTTGTGCTTGTGCTTTGTTACAGGAGCTCAGCCTTAACATTTGCACCCAAATGTTTCATCAGCGAACCAAGTTCAAAGCTCGTTTTCTTCATGGCGACTTGGCGGTTTCTTTTTCAATCCACTCAGTCTGCCGATTGCACTTTCTCTGCGGGGCGGCGCTTGTAATGGTGTGTCACGGGACGACGCCGTCCGATTCCAATCGCGTTGCGAGAAATGATCAGAGTGGGGGGCAACTGTCGTCGCTTAAACTCATTTGCGGGAGATTCCACCCGATTGAGAATGTCATAGACAAGCCGGCACTCATTCCCCGCCGCAATGATCTCCTCGGGAGTCGCTTTGTCCTCAAAATACATGCGCAAGATCGGATCGAGCTGGTCATAAGGCGGAAGCGATTGATCGTCAAACTGATCCGGAGCAAGTTCCGCCGACGGCCGCTTGTTGATAATCGCCAGCGGAATCACTTCCTTACTGGAGTTGAAATGACGAGCGAGTGCGTAGACTTCCGTCTTCAACACATCGCCGATCACTGCCAGGCCCCCGTTGGTATCTCCATAGAGCGTGCAATACCCGAGTGCCAGCTCAGACTTATTACCGGTCGAAAGTAACAACCGCCCTTCGTCGTTTGAGATCGACATCAGGATATTGCCGCGCAAACGTGACTGCAGATTTTCGGCGGCATGGGTGTTCTTTTCGGCAGCGCTGGGAGCCTTAAGGTTCAATTCTTTGAGCAACACATGGAATGCTTCCGTAATCGGTCTTTCAATGACGTTCATGGCCAGCCGCTTGCCCAGCTCTACCGAATCGTCAATGCTGGAACGTGACGAGTAAGGCGACGGCATCATCACTGACAGTACGTTTTCCGGTCCCAGAGCTTCGCAGGCAAGCGCGGCAACCACAGCAGAGTCGAGGCCGCCAGACAGTCCAATCACCGCCTTTGAAAAGCGGTTCTTCCGGGCATAGTCGCGAATGCCCAAGACCAGAGCACTTCTAACGGTCTCAATACCATCTCCCGGCAAGCAACGCTCGTCGCGAACACCGCACTCGAGATCGACGGTGCCGATAAACTCTTCGAAAGGCGGGGCCTGCAAAATGATCTTGCCTTCGCAGTCGGCGACGATGCTGGCACCATCGAAGATGATGCCATCGTTGCCGCCGATCAGGTTTACAAAAACGACCGGCAGATTGGCGGCCTGCGCGCGGTGCGAAACCATCGAGCAACGCTGGCCCATTTTTCCTTTGTTAAAAGGCGACGCGTTGATCGAGATGAGCACTTCGGCACCCATCTCAATTAGTTCATCGGCCGGATCGTTAGCATAGAGCCGGTCTTTCCAGAACGTCTTGTCGTTCCAAAAATCTTCACAAACTGCGATACCGAGTTTGCTGTCTTCAACCTGAAAGAGTTGGCGCTGCGGTGCGGGCTCAAAGTAACGCGGGTCATCAAACACGTCGTACTCAGGCAGTAAAGTTTTGTCAGCGAAACCGATCAACTTCCGATCGCAAATGATCGCGGCGGAGTTGTAGAGACGACGACCGCCAGTCTTTCCCGTCGGCCTAACGGTGCCAACGACAGCGGTGATCCCTGCGGTCGCAGGAATGATTTGCTGTAGCGGCTCGAGGGCGTGCAGCGCAACGTCGCGATCCAGGAACCAATCCAGCGACGTGTAACCCTGGATGCTGGTTTCGGGTAAGACGACAAGATCCGACTTTTCCCGCTTGCCTTGTTCGATCGCGCGCAGGATGCCGGCGACATTGTGTTCGTAGTCGCCATTGATCGTGTTGATTTGGCCGATGGTAACGCGCATAGATTTGGACTTGGGCCTTTGGTCTTAGGTCTTTGCTGTTGAACTGCTACACGCGGTTTTGCGCCTGCCGTGCGCGAAATTCCGTTTCTGTCGCTATTTTGCCACAGTCATGCGGGACTTGGGACTTGAGACCTGAGACTTGAGACCTGAGACTTGGAACGTGAGACCCTTGGGACTTGAGCCTTTAGACGCGGGAACGCTATATTGTCCGGCGTAAGCGGAGGGGTCGCATAATGGTAGTGCAGCGGTCTTGAAAACCGCCGGCCGAAAGGCTATGCAGGTTCGAGTCCTGTCCCCTCCGCCACATCATTTTTCCTCGCCAATCAGTCCCACTTGTCCAACAACACAGGAGAATCCTCATGGCCCTGCCGCTGCCCAATATCCAACATGTAATCCTTTTGATGTTTGAGAACCGATCTTTCGATAACGTCCTCGGCAATTTTTATCCCGGCACCCCTGACGGTGGCGGCGTGCCGAAGGACTGGTCTAATCCCTGGACCGGCAATCCGCCAGTACCCGCCTGGAGAGCCGCGGCGGGGAGCGCAGCGCAAAACATGCCGTATCCCGATCCGCAGGAAAGCAATGTCCACATGGCGAAGCAGATTAACACCAAGCCGCCGATGATGGGTTTTGTCAACGACTATGCGACGGTAAAAAACGCGAAGCCCGCGAACATCATGCAGTACTATGTCGCGCAGAACGTCCCCGTCACCCAGGCCCTGGCGACTACTTATGCAGTGAGCGACCGCTATTTCGCGTCAGGTCCGGTGCAAACCTGGCCCAATCGTTTGTTTTCCCTCTGCGGCACTCCTTGTTTCGACGCCAAGACAAAAACCGCCTACGTCAATAACGATAAGTACCCCTGGTACCCGTTAATCGATGGACAACTCGATCAATTCTCGATCTTCGAGCAACTCGATCGCGCAGGCCACTCCTGGAAGGTCTACTACGACGACGAAGCCCCTATCGCCGCCGTCATCAAATACGTTAACGCTCACTGGGACCATATCGAAGATGGTGGAAAAGTGTGGCCCTTCGAGTCGCATCCCGACATCTTTCAGGGCGATTTCTTCGATGATGTGAAAAAGAATCGCTTGCCCACTTTTAGCCTGATCGAGCCGCGCTACCAGATGCTTAGCTTTCGCGGTGAGATAGCGCCCAACAGCAACCATCCCGGCGATAGCCTGCCCGTTGGCGACTCGGGAATATCAATCAACGTGTCGTGCGGTGAACAGTTGTTGGCAAAAGTTTTTCAGGCGCTCGTAGCAAACCCCGCTCTGTTCGCCTCTACCCTCCTGGTTGTTACTTACGACGAGCACGGCGGTCTCTTTGATCACGTAACACCGCCAAACGCCAGATCGCCGTTTCCACCAGGAGCAGTCACAGGTTTCGATTACAGCGTCTACGGCGTTCGCGTTCCCGCGTTGTTCATCAATCCATTCGTGAAATCTGGGATATTTCGACCGCCGACTACTACGCCGCCTTCGCCGCCTTTTGATCACACTTCCCTGCTCGCCACACTCAAAACTCAATTCAACCTTTCAGATTCGCTATCGCCTCGGGTTGACGTAGCACCGACTTTGGCGGGACTTATTAATCCCTCTCAACCGGCGATCAAAACGCCAAACATTCCGGTGCCCGCTTGCAACTGGGACAGCTCAACACTCCGGCGCGGCCATGCTCATCCCATGATCCGCACAGCGTTGTGGCATGCAGCAAGAAGAAGAGTCCGCCGCCCCTGATCGTCATCGTCTTACACCTAGGCAAAAGAAATGGGGTGGCCAGAGCAGGCCACCCCAACAAGTCTTACTTTCCCCGCAGTTATTTCATCTCAAGCACTGACAGAATATTGCCGGCGGGATCTTTAAACCATGCGATTTGTGGTCCCGGACCGCGCATTATTCCGCGATTGTCTGTCTTGAGATCAGGTAAATCGTAGTGCTCAAGACGTAAGCCGAGTTCGCCGATTTCGTCGACGGCTTTCTCAATGTCCTCCACCGAAAAATTCAAGACGGTGAAAGAAGCCGGCGTGTGGTTCGGTTTTGCATAAATGAATACCGTACTGCCTTCAAGGCTAAGCTCCAACCCCTCCTTCGTCTCCTTCACACCCAGTCCGAGTGTGCCACCGTAAAAATCCTTGGCCTTCTTCAGATCATTTACGGAAAAACTTGAAAAGGTTTCGGCGTCCTTGAACATGGTTGAGGACTGCTTCCGGCTAGCCATCTTCGCCCCTTGTGTTGCCATCGCTGAGTCTCCTTTCGATTGCCGGGTGTAACGTTAATGATTCACCACGTCACCTTGCATAGACTTGCTGTCCGACAAGACTTCAGTCCGTCGCGGAATTCATGATGAATACTGTTCCCTTCCCGCTCAATGTAGATTAGATGCCGCGAGACCTTGCAACCTCGTCGCGATTCTTCGGTTTCCTCATTACGATTTAGTGGCAATGTTTTGGAAAGTCGCGAGGTTTTGGAAAGTCGCGAGTCATCAATTCCGTTTTGCTGATTTCGGTGTGCGGAAGTAGTTCATTTGTTTGACCAGCCTTCACATTAAGAGTTCTCGAGGTATGCTAACTCGAGCCAACGTTGAACTTCGGCATCCACATCATCGCGAGTAGCAAGTGCGACCTGGACTCGCATCGTGTGGTGAATTCGAGAGGGTTCTAAGCGGCCACCAGGCTTGCAGTTCTCAAGGCGAAGTCCCAGATCCAAACGTTTCTTCGCGGGCTGCACGCGTGCGAAGGTCCTCCGCGGTGCCACCAACGAGACGTAAGTCTTTCGCGCCTGGATGATCAATTCGCCGCATCGCGCTGCCGCGAGAATGACCGCGTCATAAATCGGCCGTAACTGGGGCCGATCGGCATATTGTTTTTCGATCAGTTCGTCCGCCGTCGCGAGGATGAAGTCCGGGTAGCCGAATCGCTCCATTACAAGAAGCGATTGGGCATACCCGCTTATGCCCTGCGTCGCGAGCCATGTGCGAAGGCCGCTTTCATCCTCGATAGAGGCGCTCCGAATCCGCTGGTTCCAGGTCTCCAGATCCTCATTCGTTTGCTTTTCGAGAACCCGCACCCACATCTCCCGGTTTCGCCGCCAGTCGCGAA
>JBAPXA010000173.1:0-10045 GCA_049283975.1 Pyrinomonadaceae bacterium
GCCTTGGCGTATTGTACGTACTCTTGCTCGTCGCCACCGCGACCACTTCGTTTGCTCAGATCAAACCCGGTCGCGATCCGAAACAACCAATCGATGAGCAATACACGAGAAAGATTCGCGAATACACCACTGAGACATTCTTTAACTCTCCGCTTACCGACTACCTGCCCGCCTCGCCGAACGTCCCGACGCCAAAATCAGTGCTCGGCGATGTCGCCGGCGCTCCAGGCAAACTGCCCTACTCGACTGAAGTCTACCGCTATATGCGCATGCTCGAGCGCGCCAGCCCGCGCGTTAAAGTATTTTCCATCGGCACCACCGAAGAAGGGCGCGAGATGATCGCCGTTGCCGTCGCCTCGGAAACTTTGCTCGCCAGACTCGATGAGAACCGCGCGCGCCTCGCAAAGCTCGCCGATCCGCGCACCATCAAGATGGATGAGGCTGAGGCAGACCGCCTCGTGGCGGCGTCATTTCCTGTTTACTACATCACCGGGACGATTCACTCACCCGAAACAGGATCGCCAACCGCGCTGATGGAACTCGCCTACCGGCTCGCAGTGGATGAGAGTCCATACATCAAACAAATCCGCGACAATGTTGTCACGTTGATCACACCCGTGGTCGAGGTTGATGGCCGCGATCGCATGGTTGATGTTTACAACTGGCACCTTGCGAACCCGAATTCGAATTGGCCACCACTCGTCTATTGGGGACATTACGTTGCGCACGACAACAACCGCGATGCGATCGGTCTCTCGCTCAAGCTCACGCGCAACGTGCTCAACACTTTCACCGGGTGGAAAGCCCAGGTGCTTCACGATCTGCACGAGTCAGTTCCTTATCTTTACGACAACACGATCGGCGACGGGCCCTACAACGCCTGGGTTGATCCAATTCTCACTGACGAATGGCAAATGGTCGGTTGGAACAATGTGTCCGAGATGACGAAGTTTGGCATGCCGGGAGTGTTCGCTCACGGAAACTTCGACACCTGGTCGCCCGGCTATCTAATGTTCATCGCCGCGACGCACAACGGCATCAGTCGGCTCTATGAAACCTTTGGCAACGCAGGCGCCGACACCGTCGAGCGCACGCTTTCAGCTGACGACTACTCGCGCACCTGGTATCGGCAGAATCCGCCGCTCCCACGTGCGAAATGGTCACAGCGCAATAACAATAACTACCAGCAGACTGGACTGCTGACTTCGCTTCATTACTTCAGCAACAACACCAAACTCTTCCTGAAAAATTTCTATCTGAAGAGCAAGCGTTCGATCGATAAGCCAAAGAATGAAGGTCCAGCGGCATACGTGTTTCCCGCTGACGATCCGCGACCAGGCGGTCAGGCCGACTTGCTGCGATTACTACAGGCCCAGGGCTGCGAAGTCCATCGGGCTACTGCAGTGTTCACCGTAACGGTTAAGGCCAGGAAAAATGGTGCGAAGAAAGAGGCGCCGTCCCCAACGCCTGCTGCGTCGCCGAGTCCGAGCAGTTCACCTTCCCCAGCAGCCAGTCCTACTCCGGCGCCCAAAACGGAGGAGCGGCAATTTCCAGCGGGCAGCTACATCGTGCGCATGGATCAACCTTACAGCCGCATCGCGGATGCGCTCCTGGACCACCAGTATTGGGCGCCTAACGATCCGCAGCAGGATGTCTACGACGACACGGGTTGGACACTCGGCGAACTCGGCAACGTTCAAGTAGTTAGGGTCACCGACGTTAAGGTGCTAACTGCGCCCATGACCCGAATCACTTCCGATGTGCAAGCGCCTGGCGGGATCAAGGGAGATGGCTCCATCTACCTAATCAATCATACTGCGGACAACACTCTCGCCTCGCTGCGCTATCGTCTGCGGAACACCGCTGTCGATGTTGCCGAAGAACCTTTTGAAGCGGTAGGCCATAAGTTCAATCGCGGTTCATTCATCATCCGCAAGGCTACTACGAGCGAGGTTCAAGCGGCTGGAACCGAATTAGGAGTGCAGATCTATGCGGTCAATGAAGCGCCGGCGGTGAAGACCCACACCATTGGGACTCCTCGCGTTGCGGTGATGCATACCTGGATGGACACGCAGGACGAGGGGTGGTGGCGTGTGGCGCTGGATCAGCTAAAGATTCCGTTTAGTTACATCAGCACTCAGGATGCTGCGAAGGATGCTGATCTGCGAAGCAAATATGACGTGATTATTTTCGCCCCCGTTGGTCGTGGCACCGAAGCGATCATCAATGGAATGCCGATGTGGGGCAATCCCCTGCCCTGGAAAACGACGACCCTCACTCCGAATCTGGGAAAGATTGATTCCACCGACGACATGAGACCGGGGCTTGGTTATTCCGGACTGATGAACTTGCAAAAGTTTACGAAGGAAGGCGGACTCTTTATCGCCTCAATGGACACGGCTGATTTTGCGGTCAGCACCGGATTCACGCCGGGGGTGTCGATTACACGCTCGACTAGATTGAAAGCGATCGGCGCGGTGTTGCATTCAAAGGTTGTAGACGACAAAAGCCCCATCGCCTATGGCTATCCCGAAACAGTTTCAATCTATTGTTTCAACGGGCCGTTGTTCAGCATCAGTAATTTCGCTTCCGGTCGCGGCGGTCGACCACGCCGAGAGCAGCGAGCAACAGGACGCGGCACAACGGACGATCCTGATACCGTTCAGGGCAGGCCACCGGTTGAGGCTCCGGAACTACCTACCGCTGAGACGTGGGAAGCCGTGCCAGTCACGCCCGAACAAAGGCGCAATGGCATCAACATTATTCCCGTGGAATTTCGGCCGCGCGTGATTTTCCGTTATGCCGACAACAAAGATCTGCTGGTATCGGGGCTGCTGGATGGCGGTGACGAAATCGCACAACGTCCCATGATTGTCGACGTTCCGTCGGGTAAAGGACATGTGGTGCTGTTCTCAAATAACCCGATGTGGCGTGGGCAGACGAAGGGCAGTTACTCTTTCGTACTCAACGCGATTCTGAATTTTGATAACTTGAACGCAGGTAGGAAGGTCGACGAGAAGTAGGGTTGAAACTCGGACTTACATCAATCTGTTTCTATCTTAGGATTCAGAACTAGGCGGCGGCATGCAAGAGCGCACACTTGGCAATTCCTGTTAGCTTTCGCTAGCTCTCTGGAAGAGCCTCACCTCAATGCCGCCCCAATAAACTCCCGCCGCTGCTCGAAGCGTTTGCCGAATTGAGCGACTGACAGAATGTAGATCCCCAGAGACGTTAATGTGACCAGCAAGACGATCCACGGAAACTCGACGCGTCTTAGACCATAAATCGCCACCACTCCCGGCAGGCTTCCAAAGATCAAGCCGCCGATAACATCCGCGAGCGCCAAGCCTGATGATGAGAAGCGATAGAAACTTAGCTTCTGCGGATGCGTGACCGACATCCAGTTTCCCCACGCGAGATATGCTGACGCTAGCGCGGCGGCCTGCACCATTACGCCAAGTGTCTCCCCTGCCCCCAGACGGTAAAGCGTCAACACAAGCAGCGGGGCAAGCTGGGCTGCTACCAAAATCGCGAACGCCAGGTTCTTAACTAACAGCGTCGAGCGTCCGGTTAGAGGCAGCAGGCTGTAACGATCTAGGCCATTGCTATCGTCCAATCCAAATAGATTGAAAGCGAGCGCAGAGTTCGCCAGAAAGAGTACGACAACGAAAATGCGGACGACGTCGGCCGATGGCGTCTCCGCATAGACCAGATGAAAACAACATAAGAGGGCGGTCAGAACACCAAAATAGGTGTCGAGTAATCTTGGGAAGTATCTGAGGTCTTTCGCAATCAAGCCGCCGAGCCTGCCTGGCAACTGCAATAACCCGAACAACCTTTTTCGCTGCGGACGGGTATTGACTGTTCCGAGGCTCGCTCGAAAGGAGCAGAATGCGATCAGGGCGGCCGCCGCAGTCAGGAAACTCAACGCTGCTATTGAAAGCAGTGGCTGTCGTCCTAACGCCGCATTGATCACCAGGCTTGCGGGAGTGAAGCGGCCAAGAAAATTGAGATCAGCAGCGAATCCCTTGCTAAAATAAACCGCTGCGGCAAGTAGCATCCCAAGTCCCAGGAACGCCAACACCTTGCGCCAAATCGAGAAACTCAACATCAGGACTACTGCAAAGCCGATCTGGTATGCAGCGACAATGAACAAGACCGCAGCAATAACTCCGGCAACTGGATGTGGGCTAAACGCGAGGGGATAGCAGATGGCGAAAGAAGCAACGACTATCAGCCAGGCTGCGGGCGAAATCAGTAACGACATGAGTCGAGCGCTGAAAAGCTCAACCGCCGACAACGGCAAATGCAATAACAAGCGCGTCGACAAACCGGCTCGCGTTCCGCTCGCAACCGCAAAGAGCCAAACGAACAAGATCGCGATCAAGAGTGAGTTCAGGAGAGCTGCTTTGCCTTCTGTAATGTCATGGGAGGCAACTCGGAGGAGTTGAAAATACTTAAGCATGACGAGGGCAAGTAGCAGCAACAAAATTCCCTGGTTCGCGGCGCTCACACTCCTGGTGCGACGCAAACGACGCCAGTAGCTGATCCATTCGTAACGAATTAGCTTGAGTGTATTGCTCATAGGCTGAGATAAGAGACGCGGAGACAACGATAATCGGAGACACGGGGCGCGCGGACCCGAGTCGGTACAGTACGGGAGCGCTAGCGACCGCACTCAATGTGTGCAGCACACTCGATACGGGTTCCTGAGTTCATCCGATATCGTCGATGGAGTTGAGAAATTGGTCAGTGGATGCGGTCGCTAACGCTCCCGTACTGTACCGAAGGGCTGCTGCGTTGGTTGCTGTTGTTACCGCACAGCATTGGACGGTTTAACTAAGGCAAGTACGAAGATTAATTCATCCCAACCCAGTCCAGCTCTGCGGGTTGGTAGCTGCCGACATGTTGCAGAAACAGAGTCTCAAGCGATTCCCCGTGGCGCGTTGTCTCCGCAATCGTCTGATTACAAACTATCTTGCCGGCCACAATAATCGCAAAGCTGTCTACCACCCGTTCGACTATTTCGAGAACGTGCGAGGTCAGGAAAATTGTCCTGCCCTTGCTCGCCATCAGCAACAGGAGGTCTTTGATGTTCCGTGATGAAACCGGATCGATGCCTTCAAAAGGCTCGTCAAGAAACATCACCGCCGGGTTGTGGATCAAGGCCATTGCCAGTGAACACTTCTTGCGCATCCCTCGCGAGGCTTCGTCCACGTAGGTATGACGGCTCTTCCAGAGGTCGAGATATTTGAGGAGTTCTTCCGCCCGTTTTTCAGTCTCCTTCCTGGTCAAACCGTAGACCGGTCCGACTAGTATCAAGTGCTCCCAAATTGTCAGGGCTTCAAAGAGCGCAAGATCTTCCGGCAACACTCCTATTCTCATCTTCACTTCGAGCGGTGCGGACAGAATTGAGTAACCACCGATCACAGCGTCCCCCGCAGTCGGTCGCAACAACCCTGTTAGCATACTCACGGTGGTAGATTTCCCGGCGCCGTTTGGGCCAAGGAAGCCAAAGATGGTGCCGCGGGCGATTTGGAGATTCAGCCCGGCGACAGCGGTGAGCTCACCGAACTTCCGCGTGAGATCGTGAGTTTCGATTTCAAACATGGTCAGGCTATTACGCAATGAGGCGAGCCCGGGTTCTTGTTCGGAAACTCGCGTCAGTTTGGATCGAGGGGTTCTTGTCCGCCATCTCAATTACCTCGTCAGCTGAGTTTGATTCGAACCATCGGCATTCATTAGATAGACCTCGGAGGCCGGCCAGCGGCCTTTAATGAAGGCCACTTTCCCGCGTGGCGACCAGCGTGCAAAAAAAGTGGTGACATTATTCAGCCGCGTGAGGTTCGATCCGTCGACGTTAACTACGTAAAGTTCCGAGGGACCGTCGTTACGTTTTGACGAGAACCCGATCCGTTTGCCGTTGGGCAGCCAGGCGGGATAGATATTATTGTAGCTGTCATTAGTCAGTCGCACTTCGTGGGATCCGTCTACATTAATTAGAAAGATTTGATCCTTGCCGGTGCCAAAGCGATCGGAATAGAAAGCAATCCTCTTGTTGTCTGGCGAAAAAGCAGGATTGGTATCGTTGCCCCCGGGCTCGCCCTTGCTAAGTCTGGTTTGATTGGAGCCGTCCGCATTCATTACGTAAACTTGCCAGCGTCCATCGCGGTCAGAACTGAAGGCAATGCGTTTCCCGTCGCGCGACCAGGAAGGAAACGAGTTTTTGCCCGGACCTTTCGTCAGTCGCCGCACCGCGGAACCATCGGCATTCATTACATAGATGTCGTTGTTGCCTTCACGATTGGACATGAAGGCGATCCGGTCATCTGGTGACCATGATGACCACATATCAGTAGCCGGGTTGTTTGTGACGTTCTTGAGATCAGAACCGTCAGCCCGCATGACGAATATCTCGCTTTGAGTACCATTGTTTAGTGAGCAACTGAGACGAGTACCGTCGGCTGACCAGGCAACCTCCTGATAGAAGTGAGCGGTGGGCTGTTGCGCAGACTGGGTGCTCCCTACGAATATGAATGCGGTAGCAAACATCGCGAAGGTAAGAGTCAGTTTAAGAAATGAATTCTTCATGAGAGCAGTGCTTTTACCATAGTGAACGTCTCTGATGCGAACCATCGGTGTGGTTTATTGGATCACCTTCAAACAGGCAATAGGATTCTCCTTGAAGCGTAACTTTCTCATCTTTGGTCCAGAAGAAGCTGAACTGAGCACCTTCTGGACATTCATGACATCTTCTTTGATTATTGTGACCGTTCTTAAGTTCGGCTTATCAGCAAAACAAGTGGGGGTAGGGGTGAATAAATTTTCTCTAGGAGTCTTTCTCGGAATTCTATTGCTGGCCGCGCCGGTGGCGGTTATCGCCCAGCATGGCTTCAGTGTGAAACAGTATGAGGAGTTTCATGAGGTGCTACACCCTCTGGAGCACGAAGCCCTGCCAAACAACGATTTCGGTCGTATTCGAGCGCAGTCAGGAAATCTGTTCAAGCACGGCCGGCAAATTGTCAAACTTGGTGTGCCGGAAGGAACTGCTGTTGATCAGCACGCTGAGTTTAGGAAAGAACTAGCAAAGTTCAATAGCGCACTGAGCAAATTTCGTATGCATGCACGACGCGGTTCTAATTCGCAATTGAAGATCTCATATAGCGCGGTCCATGACTCTTTCGAGATGCTCGCTGCCATGCTGCCGCGTAAGTGAAATCACTCGCTTCAGTACGGGACCGTTAGCGACCGCATTCAACCGTCGCGGGCACTCAGTACAGTACGGGAGCGGTTAGCGACCGCGTTCAAGCTTGCGATCTACACTCGGGAAGCGGACACAGTTTGATTTGCTATTGGAAGCTTAATCGATTCGTTTGTTAGTGCGGTCGCTACCGCTCCCGTACTGTACCGAGTGGTTGCTCAAGTTGACTGTGGTAGCTACCGTCTCTGCGACTTGGCGTCTTGGCGGCTTGGCTGTTAAATCACTGCGGGCGCCGGAGGCGATAGGGCATTCATAAATGAACAACAAAAGCATCCAGGAAACCTACGCTCCGAACCTCGCTTGTTTTGGCTGCGGACCTAAGAATGAAAAAGGGTTGCGCATTCGCAGTTTTCCGGCAAGCGACGGTGACGACGTCGTAGCTGAATGGCAGCCGGAATCACATCATGAGTCGTTCACAGGCATGCTGAGCGGCGGCATCATTGGCACTCTGCTCGATTGTCACTGCAACTGGACCGCCGCCTGGCATCTCATGCGCAAGGCGGGACTGGATCACCCGCCCTGCACGGTGACTGCCGAATACTCAATCAAGCTAAAGCGGCCGACGCCGACTGATCTACCGGTCAAACTCGTCGCCCGTGTTGTCGACTCGCAGGCAGATCGGGCGGTGGTGGAAGGAGAGTTGATTGCTCACGATCAAGTGACCGCCACCTGTCGCGGCACTTTCGTAGCAGTAAAGCCCGGACACCCGGCTTATCATCGTTGGTAACAGGGGCCCACCTCCCACTGATCTCAAATCTCGCAGGACCTTCGGGCACAAACGGAGAATCCGCGCTTGACGGGCTTAAATATCGCCTCGGACGTGAAAACGTTTTCGCCGAATGTAAGTTTGGGTTAAGGCAAACTGACAGCACAAAAAACCAGGGCCACAAAATATCGCGCGCAACCCCAGTCCTAAGCTCAGCTTCTAAGGAACGACCGGCTGCACCTCGAAACTCTAGGCCATGCTAAAAGCGCGTGACACTCGACGAGTTCTAACAGCAACAAGTGGAGTTGCCCTACTCTTGTCGCTGTCACTTCTCGAAACAGCGCTCGGCCAGTCAGGCCGGCGAGCGAACCAAACCAGCGCCACGCCGGCTCCTTCGCCGATTCCCGCCCCTACTCCTGAAACTGCTGCCCACAAGAAATTTGCGGAGCTTAATTATCCAGTCCAC
Source organism: Pyrinomonadaceae bacterium (assembly GCA_049283975.1). GTDB lineage: Bacteria > Acidobacteriota > Blastocatellia > Pyrinomonadales > Pyrinomonadaceae > PSRF01. Next base: position 8,434 of record JBAPXA010000173.1, read on the forward strand.
CTGCTAATCGCTAAAGAGCACACCTCAAAACATCTGCCAACCGAGGAAGTGATTTTCAACAGCTTCATTCACCGGCTAAACGAGCTGCCAAACATCCAGGGCACGCTGATTGGAAATCTTAAGCGGGATGAAGCGGCAAAACGCGCCCTCGCTGAAACCGACGCCTATGTGGTGTTGTTACAATTCGAGATCGACAACTTTCAGGGCGGAAAGGTGGTCATCAATTCGCCGGATCTCGAAGTGAAATACTTTGTCTTTCCGCCGCGCTCGAAGCAGCCGCATCTGCGCGGCAAAATTTACTATCAGTCGTTAGGCGGACCTCAAGGTCGCAAAGCAAACTCGCCAGGCGATCCTCCCATCAGGATCACAGTCGAGGCTGCCGGACATGAGGCTGCCGAACGTTTGTATCTTTGGTTAGCAGAGCTGGTGGGAACTAAGCCAGAGCGCTAGCGATTGCCGATTGGTTTCATTTTCTCCCACCAGTGAGTTTGATCAGAGCTCATCCAGTGCCGCCCCGAGTCGAACTAGACCTTCCTTCAACACTTCCGGATCGTTACCAAAGCCAACGCGAAAGTGGTTAGGCATCTCGAAGAAGCTTCCCGGGACAACTGACGTTTCATACTTTTCTCGCAGCAGTCGAGAGAGGGTGGCGACACTTCCCTGCTTCAGGCGCGGAAAGACTATCGTCCCAAATTCCGGTCTGACAGCTTCAAGGTCCGGACGCGAGTCGAGAAAGTCGTAGACCCGGGCGCGATTACTTTTCAGAAGTGCTTCAGCGCGGGCGCCAATCTCAGCGAGCTGAGCGAAAGCAATTACACTCAGCCTTTCAGCGGGATGCGCCGGCATCACCCCAAAAAGATCGTTCAGATCCCAAATTCTTTGTGCCAACTCGGGCTCCGCAACGATCCAACCACAGCGTAGACCACTCAAGCCAAAGGCCTTGGTCAGGCTGCTGGTCGTGACGAACTCCGGACCCAGCGTGAACGCAGTCTGGGGACGATCCGCGAAAAGAGCTTCGAGGTAGACTTCGTCAACGAGCACGCGCGCTTTCGTTCGCCTGGCCAACTCGCCGACGGCGCGAAGAGTCTCCTGGGGGATTAAGACGCCGGTGGGATTGTGCATATTCGTAAGCACAATGAGCTGCGTACCGGGCGTCAGGTTCCGCTCGAGTTCCTCGGGCTGCACGCGAAACTCACTCTCGAAGCCACGATCGAACCGCTTGATGTTGGCACCAAGATAATGAGCTAAGGCCAGCAGCGGCTCGTAGGTGGGCCGCTCAATCAAGACCTCATCACCGGGTTTCAAAACCGCTGCCATCGCGAGGTGATTGGCGAGCGACGTACCGATCGCCGTGACAATTGAGTCGCAACCGACGCCCAGACGGTCTGCGATTGCGTTCTGTAGCGGCTTGTATCCGTAACCGCCTTCGCGCGTCAGTTCGAGATCTTGCAAGCGAACGTCTAATTCCTCGAGGCGCACGTTTGACAGGCCACTCGTGGCGAGATTGAAGCGAGCGTGCGAGCTTGTCTTAGCCCAGGCCATATACTCCGAACCAATGTGCTCGCGTGCAACCGTGATCATGCGTCTCTCCATTTCCAAAACAGGTAGGCCG
>JBAPXA010000174.1:0-10439 GCA_049283975.1 Pyrinomonadaceae bacterium
TTTATTTGTAACCTGATGACTCAACCTGGGGAGACTGATGGTTATACCGCCCGCCAACACCTGGAAACTGTGAAAGCTTACGCGCCTGAAATTCATTTCGATTTCGTCGTTGTAAACGATCAACCCGTCAGTCAGGAGCAACGTGCCCGTTACGCCGTCGAAGGGGCCCACCAGATCGGAATTGAAGGTGAAGAGTTAGAAGGCCCACTCGATGGCGAAGCCGAAGTCGTTCGCGCGGCGCTACTTGATGAAGGTGAGAAGGCCCGTCACAATTCCGACAACCTTGCCGCTGTAGTGTTTGCCTGTTGGCAGCAGGCCGCGTCACGTCCGGTGGTTTCAGCCTAAGTGACCGAAAAGAGATCCGCGATTGACCCTCCAACAACAACGCCCGCTTGATGTGCTAATCCTGGCCGCCGGATTGGGAACTCGAATGAAGTCCCAAAAGGCCAAGGTGTTGCACGAACTCGGGGGCCGCCCGATCATCGCGCACGTCGTGGAAAAGGCCCTCGCGCTGCAACCGAGAAAAATCTTCGTAGTGGTTGGGCATCAGGCGGAAGCCGTCGAAGGAGCAGTCCGTTTTGCGGTGCAAAATGACGAGCTCCTGGGGTTCGCGCTGCAACGAGAACAGCGTGGCACCGGCGATGCGGTCATGTCTGCGCGCCAGCTGCTGAAAAGTGCCGACTCGACTCTGCTAATCCTGTCAGGCGACGTGCCTCTCGTTCGTGAGGACACTCTACGCAAGTTAGTTGAGAACCACATCGCCACCGGCGCGACTTGTTCTGTACTCACCGTCAAGTTGGAAAACCCGACCGGCTATGGTCGCATCGTGCGAGACGCTCAGAACCGTTTTGCGCGCATCGTCGAGCAGAAAGACACCAGCGATGAGGAGAAGCAGATTCGCGAGATCAACTCGGGTATCTATTGCTTTGATACCGCCAAACTTTTCACTGCGCTGGAGCAGGTGCAACCAACGAATCAGCAGCAGGAATACTATTTGACGGACGCTCCCGCCATCATGTTAGCGAGCGGCGAGAAGATTGAGCTCTACCTCAGCAATGATCCGCGGGAAGTCTCCGGCATCAATTCCCGCGCGGAGCTCGCGGAATTTGAAAACCTGATGCGACGCAGCACCATTCGCGGTTTGATGCTGTCGGGAGTGACCTTTATCGACCCAGCTCACGCCTACATCAGCGCCGCCGCTCGAATTGGCCGCGATTGTGTGATTCACCCCAACGTCATTATCGAAGGCCCAAGCGTGATTGGCGAAAATTGCGTTGTGCTTTCCGGCAGCAGAATCTCTAACTCTCAGATTGGCGACAACGTAACGATCAAAGATCACTGCGTGATCGTCGATTCAACAGTTGAGTCAAATTGCAATGTCGGCCCGTTTGCACACTTGCGCATGGGTGCGCACCTGGAGGAGGGATCGGCGGTTGGCAATTTCGTCGAAGTGAAGAAATCGCGACTGGGCCGCAAGTCAAAGTCGATGCATCTCACCTATCTTGGGGACGCAACGATCGGCACAGGAACAAACATCGGCGCCGGCACTGTGACCTGCAACTACGATGGCAAGAACAAACACAAGACCACCATCGGGAACAACGTCAAAATCGGCTCTGATACGATGCTGGTCGCGCCGGTCTCGGTGGGAGACGGTGCGGTCACTGCGGCCGGATCGGTGGTTACCAAAGACGTTCCCGACAACTCGCTGGTCGCAGGGGTGCCCGCAGTGGTTAAGAAAAAACTTAAGAACGAGGCTGGGTAAGGTAAAAATTATATGTGCGGAATCGTCGGATATGTTGGCAATAAACAAGTAGTGCCGTTGATTATCGACGGGCTGCGGAAGCTCGAGTATCGCGGTTACGACTCAGCAGGAATTGCGGTCGTCAACGAAGATCACGAGCTGGAGATTCGCCGCGCGAAAGGAAAACTGCGTAATCTCGAAGAAGCGATTCGACTGACGCCGCTTGATGGCACTTATGGCATCGGTCACACTCGTTGGGCAACTCACGGCCGCCCTACTGAAGAAAACGCCCACCCTCATCGGGACTGCACCGGTCACGTAGTCGTGGTTCATAACGGAATTATCGAAAACTATATCCAACTGAAAGAACGACTCAGCAAACTCGATCACCAGTTTGTGACCGAGACCGACACCGAGATTATCGCCCACCTTATCGAAGAGTACTTGAAAGAAGGCGATAGTTTCGAGAAGGCCGTGCATCACGCAGCGCTTGAGCTGCGCGGTATTTTTGCACTTTCGATAATCAATTCGGACGAGCCCGACACAATCATTGCCGTACGCCAGGGTCCTCCGGTGGTGATTGGTCTCGGCGATCGCGAATTCTTTGTCGCCTCCGACATACCGCCAATCCTCCAGCACACGCGCGATGTATTTTTCCTGGGTGATGGCGAGATTGCGATTCTCACCAGAGAGGCGGTGCGCGTTACCGACTTTCATGGTGCGGCCGTGCAGCCGGCGATCCAACGAATCACCTGGGATCCGATCATGGCGGAAAAGGGTGGCTTCAAGCATTTCATGCTGAAGGAAATCTACGAGCAGCCGCGTGCGGTCCGCGATACGGTGCAGGGCCGCATTTCACTCGATTCCGGACGCGTCTTTCTCGATGAGATGAAAAATATCACCGAGAGCGACTTCAAACGTTTCACCTCAATCAAGATTGCCGCTTGTGGCACATCCTGGCATGCAGGCCTCGCCGGTAAGTACATGATCGAACAACTGGCGCGCATTCCAGTTGATATTGATTACGCTTCCGAATTTCGCTACCGCGATCCGGTAATTGACGAAAACTCTCTGCTGTTGGTTATCTCGCAGTCCGGCGAAACGGCTGACACCATCGCCGCCCTGCGCGAAGCGAAGGAGCGCAATGCGAAGGTTCTTGCTATTTGTAACGTGCAAGGCGCGATGATCGTGCGCGAAGCCGACGGCACGATTCTGACTCACGCGGGTCCAGAGATTGGCGTAGCCTCAACCAAAGCGTTTACTTCGCAGATGATTGCGTTGTACTTGCTGGGACTCTATCTGGGCGAGATCCGCGGAACATTGTCGGCGGAGGAGGCGCAACGTCATGCGCAACAACTCGCCGAGTTGCCGGTGAAGCTGGAACACCTGCTGAACGAGTCGGATCAGATGGAGGAACTTTCCAAGGAGTTTTTCCGGTCGACCGACTTTCTCTATTTAGGACGCGGGATAAATTTTCCGGTGGCTCTTGAAGGTGCCCTGAAGCTAAAAGAGATTTCTTATATCCACGCAGAAGGCTATCCGGCGGGGGAGATGAAACACGGGCCGAATGCGCTGATCGACGAGCGCTTGCCGGTGCTGTTCATCAACACTCGTGAAGAAGGCAATCGTGCTTCAGAGCTGCGTTATGAAAAGACGCATTCGAACATCGTCGAGGTGAAAGCGCGCGAGGGTATCGTCATTTCAGTCTTGACTGAAGGCGATACGATGTCTTCAGAGGTTTCTGACTACGTGATCGAAATCCCTTCTTCAAGCGATCTCCTCTCACCCCTGCTCTCAATCATTCCTCTGCAATTGCTGGCTTACCACATCGCCGTCCGCCGTGGCTGTGACGTTGACCAACCGCGGAATCTGGCGAAGTCGGTGACGGTTGAGTAGCACAAAGTAGGCCAGTAGGCAGTGGCTCCTAGGATGGCTTTGCAGAAAAAGTCAGCGCCGTAGGCGTGCAATGTTTAGGGAATCAGATTGGATAGAAACAAGGAGCCCCATTGGGGGGCGCATATCTACATTTCGCTCCTACGGAGCTGCAGGCTTATTGAGTCGGTTTGATGCTATAGACATATCGTCCCTAACGGGACGGTGCTGACCGTTACTTCACTACCCCACACTTTGATCGCAAGAAGCGGATAGATTCAATATTCGCATCCTATTAGTATCTCCGCGTCTTAAAGGTTTTTAGAGTTTTGGAGGTGCTAATATGAGTGCAATGCTGGATCCACAGATGACGCTTGCGAACGATAAACAAGAGCAGTTTTGGAATGCTGTGCTGACGCGCGACGCACGGTTTGACGGGCAATTTGTTTTCGCAGTCTCCTCCACCGGGATCTTCTGCCGACCATCATGTCCGGCACGTCGTCCGCGACGCGATCGAGTGTCTTTCTTTTCATTACCCGAGGCGGCTCGGCAGTCGGGCTTTCGCGCCTGCAAACGCTGTCATCCTGAGAAACTGCCCGCAAGCGATCCCCAGGTTGAATTGGTGCGGCGCGCCTGCCGTCTCATCGAAGATAGTCTTGAGGAGACGATGGATCTCGAAACCCTGGGAAACCGTCTGGGACTCAGTTCATTTCACCTGCAACGCACTTTCAAGAACATTATGGGCGTAACACCTCGTGAGTTTTCGGAGGCGTGTCGCACCAACCGTTTTAAGAACGCTGTCCGCTCCGGCAAGTCTGTTACAACCGCGATGTACGATGCGGGTTACGGTTCGAGTAGCCGGCTGTACGAACGCGCCGATGCGGAACTGGGGATGACGCCGGCAACCTACAGCCGCGGGGGCGCCACGGCGCAAATCGATTACGCCATCACGAAGTCGCCACTCGGCTACCTGCTGGTCGCAGCGACTAGCAAAGGCCTCTGCTCCGTGACCTTGGGTGATAACGTCAGCGACCTGGAAACTAACCTGAGGAAGGAATACGCGGCCGCGGAGATTCATAACGACGATAAGACACTCACAAAAATCGTGCAGCAGATTGTGGCGCACCTGGAAGGAAAACAACCGCACCTCTCCTTGCCGCTTGATATTCGAGCGACCGCCTTTCAGAGGCAAGTCTGGCAGGCGCTACAACAAATCCCTTACGGCACGACGCTTTCTTATGGCGAGGTTGCAGCCGCAATCGGCCGGCCGACAGCAGTCCGCGCAGTCGCCCGCGCTTGCGCGACCAATCCCGTCGCTCTGGTGATTCCGTGTCACCGGGTGATTCGCGAAGATAAGAGTTTGGGTGGTTACCGTTGGGGCCTGGAACGGAAGAAGCAGTTGTTAAAGACGGAGTCAGCGCAGCGCTCAACCTCAAAATCTCGGTAGAGAAGTACAAGGGAAACCGCCACCCTATCTCAACTATTAGCCGCCAAGACTCTGCGTCTTGGCGGTTAGATCTGGCGATGAGGAAATTCCTCAATTCAGAAAAGGATAAACTCCCCTTCACTAGCAAGCGATTGCAGTCCGCTAAACGTTAGACCAGTTTTGCGTCGATCAGTTCGTGTGCTTAAATGGGGCACACGAAATTCTGATGACTGACTTTCTCGCTTCACTCAACGAAGAACAACGCCAAGCTGTCCTCGCTACCGAAGGTCCCTTACTGATCCTCGCCGGGGCCGGGTCCGGCAAAACACGCGTCATCGCTCATCGGATAGCCTATTTGATCGCGGAAAAGAAGGTTCCCACCTGGAACATCCTGGCGGTTACTTTCACCAACAAAGCTGCCCAAGAAATGCGATCTCGCGTGCAAAGGCTTTTGCACGGAGAATATTTTGAAGGCACGCCCCTGGTATCAACTTTTCACAGTCTCTGCGTTCGGATCCTGCGGCAGGACATTGAAAAGCTTAATGAAAACTACACTCGGGCTTTTACAATTTACGATCAGGACGACTCTCTCCGGCTTACAAAAAACTGTATTCGGGATCTTGGTTACGACGACAAGAAGCTTGGTCCGCGTTCTGTACAGGGAGCGATCAGCGGCGCCAAGAACCGCGGCGAAGATGTCGAGGCTTACGCAGCGCGCGCTGAATTTGTTGACGAGCGTCGCGCTTCCATTGCGCGGGTTTACAAGGCTTACGAAGAACGATTGCGCGCGAACAATGCTCTCGATTTTGACGATCTGCTGATTAAAGCTGTCCGGCTCCTGCGCAAGGTCGGCGAGGTACGGGAGAAGTACAACAACAAGTTTCGCTACATCCTGGTGGACGAGTATCAGGATACAAACTCGCTGCAATTTGCCTTGATTCGCTTTCTTACTGAGAAGCAACAAAACATTTGTGTGGTAGGCGATGAGGATCAGTCGATTTACAAATGGCGCGGCGCGGACATTACCAACATCCTCAATTTTGAACAGCACTTCCCGGATACAAAGATAATTCGTCTGGAACAGAACTATCGCTCCACGCAAACGATTCTCGATGTCGCGGGAGCTGTCGTCAAAAACAATACCGAACGCAAAGGCAAGAAGCTCTGGACCTCCAATCCCGCCGGAGACCGCGTTCGTTACTACCAGGCCTTTGATGCTGAATCAGAGGCGCGCTTCGTTTCTTCGAAAATTCTTGAACACCGCCAGGAACAGTATGATCTGCGGAGTGCCGTGCTCTATCGCACGAACTCTCAATCGCGAGTCTTCGAGGAAGCGATGCGGCGCGCTGGTCTCCAGTACAACATCGTCGGCGGCTTTTCGTTCTACGAACGGATGGAAGTGCGAGACATCGTTGCTTATCTCAAGCTCGCCTTGAATCCGAATGATTCGATTGCGCTCGCCCGCGTTATTAACAGTCCACCAAGAGGTATCGGCAAGCAGACGATCGAAGAGATCGAGCGGCGCGCCCGCGAATCATCGGTAACTGCCTGGGAAGCAATCTCATTGATTATTGAGAATCCCGAGAACCTCGGGTCACGCGCGATCTCAGCGTTGAAGAGTTTTCGCAAACTGATCGCGGATCTGGGCGCGATGGCCGGCGGGCCGGAACAGGGAGATGGGGAGACGCGGGGACACGGGGACGCGGAGACGGGGGGACGCGGGGACACGGGGACGCGGGGACACGGGGACGCGGGGACGCGGAGACGGGGGGACGCGGAGATGGGGAGATACGGGGACAAGGCGACGTCTCCGCGTCTCAGCGTCTCTCCGTCTCCGAAGAGTCCGTCTCGGACATCGTCAAGGCCGCCATTTTGAAGAGCGGTTACGAAAACGCCCTGAAGTCGGAAGGCACAGATGAAGCAGAAGCACGTTTGGAGAACTTACAAGAACTTGTCAATGCTGCTGTTGACTATGACGATCAGGGAATCTCCGGCTTGCGAGACTTCATCGATCATTCAGCACTCGTTTCCGACACCGATCAGTACAAGGGCGACGCCCCGGTTACCCTCATGACGGCCCATTCGGCGAAGGGTTTGGAGTTTCCCTTAGTGTTCATTGTGGGCCTGGAAGATGGGCTTTTCCCGCATTCCCGATCAGCCACCGATCCAGCCGAGATGGAAGAAGAGCGGCGCCTGTGCTACGTCGCCATGACGCGTGCTGAAAGATTCCTGTATGTCACGCATGCGATGAAGCGGCGGGTATATGGCGAAGAGCTGCCCTCGGAGCCTTCCCAGTTTCTCAACGAGATGCCACTCGATTTGATGGAGGACTTGACACGCGGCAACTCCTGGCTCTCCTTTGCGCGCGGCTCCGCGGCTATCGATTATCCGTCAAGCGAACCACGGAAAGAGCGCCAGAAATACGAGGGCAAAACTTACGATAGCGTCGACTCCATTGCCGAGTTTTTTAAGCAACGCGGACAACAATTTGGCCAGGTAAGCGGTAGTGCACGTTCGGCGAGCGGTTATGGCCGCAAAGAAAGCACTGGCTTCCGCGCAAAGGCTTCCACCCCCAACCACGAAACTCGCAGCTCCAAACTCGAAACTGCGACTTCGCCCGAATTTCTTCCCGGCTCCTATGTGCGTCACGCTAAATACGGACGCGGCCTGGTGCTGCGGCGCGAAGGCGTCGGCGACGGCTTGAAGTTGACCGTGACGTTCCCGGGATACGGGCAGAAAAAGCTCGTGCAGAAATATGCCAACCTGGAAAAAGGTTAAGTTTGGCAGTTCCTAACCCGCCGCAGACGAACAGCGTGACTCAGGAAGCTAGGCATGACCAACACTCGCTCGCACGCGGCCAATCAGTTCATCAATCTCAAATGGCTTTGAGAAAACTTCAGTACAGCCAGCGGCCCGCGCGTCAGCTTCAACTTCCTTCGTCAGCCAGGCGCTGATCACAAAAATTGGCGTGCGCGAAAGTTTAGGCATTTGGTGAATTCGTCTTGCGGTCTCCACGCCATCCATTTCCGGTAGAGCTAGATCCATGATTACCAGATCGGGATAGCTAGCGCCCGCCTTTAGAAGCCCTTCAACTCCATCCTCCGCTTCGATGACGTGGAAGCCATCCTTGCGCAGCATTGAAGAGATCAATTCACGAGTGTCGGCATAGTCTTCGATTACGAGCACAGTGGGTCGGGAGAAAGCCGGTGCGGCAGCAACTGACATAGGTCACCTCAAAGGAGCAGATTGCGGACAAGAAAATCCAAATTGGATTAGCTCAATGAGGTGATTTGGGGCGGTGCGATGGGGTTTAGACTAGCATAGCTGTAAATGAAAACGTTAGAGCCAGGCGTAGGCCTGCTCCTTGAAAGGACGCTCTTGCAGACAAGTCATATTGTAATTAGCCACCGATTCACACGGAAAGACACGGATAAGAAATAAAGCTTATATCGGCGAAAATCTGTGGCTAATCTGCTTTGGGACCACGGAGCGACGCCCCTCAAAAAAGGAAAGTCCAACGCCCGGAACTGGACGTTGGACTTTGGACCTTGGACTTTGGACTCTGAAAACCTATCTAGTCAGTTCTTCGACGACCTCATTGGCGCCGAACACATTCCGCAGCACTTCCAGCATGCCGCGTGAGTCCACCGAGATCGAGCGGTTCACTGACTCGTCGTAATCGAAGTTACCGACGAGTGATTGAATGTTGCCGTCGAAAATCAGACCCACTAATTCCCGGTTCTTGTTGATTGTGGGCGAACCACTATTGCCGCCGATGATGTCGTTCGTGGACACGAAATTGAACGGTGTCGTCAAATTAACCTTCGACTTTTCTTCCAGCCAACGAGGTGGCAACACCCAGGGAAACTTCTTCAGTTTGGCCGCGCGCGCATACAGCCCACCAAGGGTCGTAAACGGTGCCACAAACTTTCCATTCTCCGTGTAGCCCTTCACCGCGCCGTACGAAAGGCGCAGCGTGAACGTGGCGTCGGGATAGAGTTTAGTACCCTCGGTATCAAACAGTGCCTGGGCGATTTTTGCATAACTAGCACGCTCAACTCCGAGCACTTCATCCTCGTAGCGCTTGCGCGCTACGCGCGACTCTTTATCAATGCTGCGGGCCAGTTGGATCATCGGATCGTCAGAGGACTCGATGGCTGCCTTGCCGCCCTTCGCCAATTGGCGGCGAAACTCCGCATCTTTCAGTTTGCTGCCGTCAATCAGTTCGGCAGCACGTGCTTCAGGAGTTTTTCCCTTCAACACCTTCTGCACCAAAGGATGATTGGCGCCGTACGTGTCGCGCATGAAAGTCAGCGAGTTAGCCAGCTTCAACTTTTCGAAGTCCTCATAAAAGGCAGACTGTGTAAAAAGGCCGGCCTCCAGTGAAGCCCGGCGCGCATCACCAAACTCCGGCAAGCGCTCCGCGTTCGGTTTCTCATTTTCTTCAGCGAGTCGTACGAGTGTACGTGCATAACTGAAGAGGTAAGTATTAAAGCCGGCGCCCAGATCGATAAAGCGCCGATCTTTGGCATAAGCTGCCAGTCCCTTGTGCGCTTTGGCGATTGCATCCCAGGCATCGCCGTACTTCGCCTGTTTGGCTGCATCAGCAGCGATGGACGCGCGCAACGCATCTTCCGCTTTTTGCTTGCGGGCCATCAGCCGCGGATCACGCAAGCCGCCCATCTGGCCTTTGTAGACCTTGATTGAGTTCTCAATGCTGTTGAGTTCGTTTTGCGCGCGGCGCGTCTGTTCTTCACCTTGAGCCATGTATTGCTTCAGCATATCGCGACGTGTCTCCAGCATCCGCAACAAAAGCGGAATGCTCACATCCCGGAGCGACTCCAGGTGAGCGACCGTATTCAAGCGTGACGTCGAGCCCGGATGTCCGGTGACGAAAACGAGTTCGCCCGTTTTGGCGCCGGCCTGAGACCACTTAAAATAATTTTCGACGTTCACCGGCTGACCTTTTTCATAAACACGCACCAGAGCCATGTCGATGTTGAAACGTGGAAAATTGAAGTTATCGGGATCGCCCCCGAAAAATGCCGCCTGAAACTCCGGTACAAAAACCAGCCGCACGTCCGTGTACTTCTTGTAGCGGTACAAATTGTATTGCCCGCCCTGATACAGCGTGACCACGTCACTGCGCAGCCCGGTCGCCTTGTTTGATTCGCTCTCGATCGCGCTGATCGCAGCGCGACGGGCGACGTTGGCTTCAGCGGCCGACATATTTGCGTTAACAGAACCCTGAACGCGTTGGGTTACGTCTTCGATACTTTCGAGCACATTGAGTTCGAGACCTTCCGCTTTCAGCTCATCGGCCTGACTGTGCGCGACGAATCCTTCCTTCGCGTAATCCTTTTCGGCCGTGCTCAATTCTCCGACGATATCTTCAAC
>JBAPXA010000175.1:0-28804 GCA_049283975.1 Pyrinomonadaceae bacterium
GGTCTCAACGCGTCGTTTCAGTTGCTGTTGGAGTTCGATTAAGGTCACGTTCAGTCTAATCAGATCAATTTTCTGTTTTGGCAAGCGGAGAGAATATAGCAGATTGCCGATTGCCAATTGGCGATTGCCAGTTGGCCCTTTCCGAAAGAAGCCAATCGGCAATGGGAAATCGACAATTGGCGATAACCATTGCTACCATCCAGGCAATCCATGCAATTACTAAATGAACTAATGATTTCAAGCGATCTGCGCGCGAGGTTCAGTAAGGCGAACCGGGTGTTAGCGCTGACCGGGGCTGGCGTTTCGGCTGAATCCGGAGTACCCACCTTTCGTGGCGGCGGCAACACGGCCGTCTGGAAAGGCATGTCGTTCGAGGTGATCTCATCGGCCCAGATGGTGCAGCGAGATCTACCGGCGGTCTGGGAATGGTTCGACTACCGGCGACAGTTGCTCAGCACACTTAAGCCCAATGCGGCGCATCTCGAGTTAGCGCGATGGCAGTCTCGGTTCCCCGATTTCAAGCTGGTCACTCAGAATATTGATGGTCTGCATCAGCTTGCCGGTTCCCAACATGTTATTGAGCTACACGGCAGTATCTGGCGGGCGCGTTGCACGACTTGTCATTCGCGACAGGAGATCAGCCGTCAGGGCGTTCGCGGCGACGCATGTTTTGAGTGTGGCGACCCGATGCGGCCGGATGTTGTCTTGTTTGGCGAGATGTTGCCCGCCGGTTCCTTTGAAGCAGCCGCCGTGGCAGCCGCGGACTGTGATCTTTGTTTTGTAATTGGAACTTCAGCGTTGGTCTATCCGGCAGCGGCGTTGCCGGAAATTGCTCGAGAGGCCGGCGCTTTTGTCTGCGAGGTCAATCCCGAACGCACGCCGCTTTCGGATCTCTGCCATGAGGTGTTAACGGGAAAGGCTGGTGAAGTGTTGCCGCTGATCTCCGCTGCCGCAGGGGTTTGACTACAGGTTACGAGTGGTTTCTGCACAAAGAGTACCTTGTTCCTTTCATTCACACCTGACTTTCAGTCAGGTGTGAAGTGTCGGCCCTGTGTGATGGAAACCGTTTAAACGGTTTCCCGTGTATTAGCGACCAACTTTCCACCCGGCTAAAGCCAGGTGAGAATGTGAAGGCAGGTGATGCATCGTCGCAGGCTGCGTCACTCGACTTTTTGTGCAAAGCCGTTACGAGTAATTGAACAACTCGATTTACGATTCACGGTAATGACAACTCTCTACTTCGACTGTTTCGCCGGCGCGAGCGGCGACATGATTCTTGGAGCCCTGGTGGGTGCGGGTGTTGATCCGCAAGCTCTCCGTGAACAACTCGCACTGCTCGACGTCGAAGGTTTCTCAGTTGAATTTGAGAAAGTCGAGCGCGCAGGCCTTAGTTGCACCTTCGTCCGCGTGGCAATCAAACCCGAACACGTCCATCGCCATCTCAGCGACGTTTTAAAGATCATTTACGATTCGCGCTTGAATGATCGCGTCAAGGAACGCGCAGCCCGAATATTTTCACGGTTAGCTGAAGCGGAGGCGAGTGTCCATAACCAGCCCGTTGCCAGCATTCATTTTCATGAAGTGGGCGCGCTCGATGCAATTGTCGATGTAGTGGGCGCCGCCATTTGTTTTGATTTGCTTCAGATCGAACGTTTTGTTTGCTCGCCGCTACACGTAGGAAGTGGCACGGTCGAAATGGCCCATGGACGATTTCCCGTTCCCCCTCCGGCAGTCACCGAGCTCTTAAAAGATGTGCCTGTTTATGCGACCGATATCAAGGGCGAACTGGTAACGCCGACGGGCGCCGCGATCATTGCTACTGTTTGTGATGAGTACGGACCGCTGCCGTTGATGCAGCTCGAGCGATCTGGTTACGGGGCAGGCAGCCGCACATATGAAAACTTTCCCAACGCACTCCGGGTGTTGATCGGAAAGGAACAAAAGGACGTTCTCGAAACTCGAAACCCAAAACGCGAAACGCTTTGGATGCTGGAAACGAACATCGACGACATGTCGCCGCAGGTTTTTGGACATGTTATGGAACGTGCACTTGAACTCGGAGCACTTGATTGTTACTTCACGCCGATCCACATGAAGAAAAACCGTCCGGGCGTGCTTTTGTCTGTGCTCTGCCGTGCTTCAGAAAAGGAAGTGCTGACACAGATGTTGTTCGCCGAGACCACTACACTCGGGGTTCGCAGTTTTGCAGTTGAGCGGAGCGCGCTGGAGCGGCAGGTGATTAAGGTGGAAACACGGTACGGTGCGATTGATGTTAAAGTAGCCCGCATGAATGGTCATGTGGTGAATGAGATGCCTGAATTTGATCAGGTGCAGGCTGCGGCCAATAGATCAGGGGTTCCGTTTCGCACAGTTGAGCGTGCCGTGCGGGAGGCGTTCGCAAACGCCTCAAAGGTTTGAAACTCGATGGCTTATAAATTTTCCGACGAACCGACAACGCAAAACCTGCCTGCAAACGTCGATCTCGATCTGATCGCGCAAGGTGTACGGTTAATTCTTGAGGGCTTGGGTGAGGATCCGGAACGTGCCGGCCTACAAGAGACACCGCGCCGTGTTGCGGAAATGTTTGCCGAGTTAACGGCCGGGATGCGCGAAGACCCCCAGGAGCATGTCGTGCCCCTACCAGGCGACAAGCACGATGAGATGGTAATCGTAAAAGACATCAGCATCGCGTCCTTGTGTGAGCATCATCTGGCGCCCTTTGTCGGCAAGTGTCACATCGCTTACATCCCAAAAGACGGTCGCATCCTCGGGATCTCCAAACTGGCGCGTCTTGCGGAAACGTTTTCCCGGCGGCTACAACTTCAGGAGCGATTGACTACCGACATTGCAAACACACTCTACAAAGGGTTGAAGCCGGTGGGCGTGATGGTGGTCATCGAAGCGGAACATACCTGCATGACTTTGCGCGGCGTGAGAAAGTCCGGAGCGACAACTGTGACCTCTGCCGTGCTCGGCGGATTTCGCACCGATCCCCGAACGCGCGCAGAAGCTATGGCGCTCATTACGGGGAGAGAATAGGGAAGGGGAAAAGGGGAACGGGAGAATAGGGGGACAGCAACAATTTCAGGGCTTCCCCTGTTACTCTGTGCGTCATGTCTGCTTTCTACGTAACTACCCCCATCTACTACGCCAATAGCCTCCCTCATCTCGGTCATCTCTACACGATGATCGTCGCGGATACCGTACATCGTTACAAAGAACAACGAGGCATCGAGACTTACTTCCTCACCGGCACTGACGAACACGGCATCAACATCGAACGTGCAGCCGAGCGAGCTGGCCGTACCCCACAGGAACAGGCTGACTACGTTGTTGCTTATTACAAGAAGATGACGGCGCAATTTGCGCTGGACACTGAACACGGTGGCTACGACATCTTCATGCGCACCACTTATCCCTTTCACGCGGAAGGAGTCAGCAAGTTCTGGCGGGCAGTGGCAAGGTCGCAAACGCCCAAAGGACGCAAGGCGATTTACAAGGGTCACTATGAAGGGTGGTTTTGTGCTCCCTGTGCGGCATACAAAACTGAAGATGAGTTCATTAAACCGGCAAATGAGGGTGAAAACCCCCTCTGTCTGATTCATGAGACGCCGCTCGATCGCGTAAGTGAAGAGAGTTATTTCTTTCGTCTTTCCGATTACGCTGAGTCGCTGCTCGATCTCTATGAGAGCCGCGCAGATTTCATTCGCCCCGATTCGCGGCGCAATGAGGTAATGAGTTTCGTCCGGGGCGGACTACAAGACTTGTCGGTCAGCCGACTCCGTAGCTCAGTTAAGTGGGGCATACCGGTTCCCGATGATCCGGCTCATTCGATCTACGTCTGGTTCGACGCCCTCATCAACTACATTACGGCAGTGGGCTACGGCAATGAAGAGCGAGAACGCGCCGTAGGATTCGAGAAGTTCTGGCCGGCGCTTCATTTAGTCGGCAAAGACATTTTGCGTTTCCACGCAGTCTACTGGCCGGCGTTCTTGATGGCAGCAGGCGTTGAACAGCCAGTGGCCATCATCGCTCACGGCATGTGGGTCGATCAGGTTGGCCGCAAAATGTCCAAGACGCTGGGCAATACGGTTGAGCTCGATGTGCTCCACAAACATTTTTCGATCGATGCAATTCGCTACTTCTGTTTACGCGAGATGGTCTTCGGCCAGGATGGTCGCTTCGGGTACGAAGCGTTGATTGACCGGACCAACAGCGACCTGGCCAGCGGTCTGGGTAATCTTTCCAGTCGCACTCTTACAATGATCAGCCGCTACGCTGGGGGTAGCATTCCCTCCAGAGCGATTTCTGAAGAGAAACGGTTGCTCGCGAAGCGCAGTGGCATCGATACCGATGAGACTGCGGTCGCAGGTTTCATTGAGCACGCGCGAGATCAGTATCTACAGTTATTCGACAGTTTTTCATTCAGCCGGGCGCTGGAGGTGGCATGGTCAGTCGTCGCGCGCGTTGACAAGATGATCAGCGACGCGAAGCCCTGGGATCTGGCCAAAGATGAGAGCAAGACGGAGACTCTTAACGCCGTGCTTTACCGAGCGGCAGAGTCGCTTCGCTGGCTTTGTGTGCTGCTATATCCCGTGATGCCGCAGGCGGTGCAGGGAATCTATGGTCAGTTGGGTTTTGCTGAGTCGCCAGGGGCGGTCGATCCCGGCGACTTAAAGTGGGGCAGCCTGGCAGTGGGACAAAAGATTGGTGAGGTAAAGCCGCTCTTTCCGCGAATCGACAAAGGGAAAACTATGGACGAGATCAAGAACCCTGCTCCGCATGCCACCGAAGCGGATGCGGTCGCTAGCGCGCCGGCCGCCTCCGCAACGAAACCTGAACCACCGATGCAGGGCGCAACTGAAGCGGACGCCGTTGAAGGGGTCACCAGCTTTATCGAGATCGGTGACTTCGCCAAAGTTGAAATGAAGGTCGGCGAAGTATTGACGGCGGGCCGCATTCCGAAAGCCGACAAGCTATTGCTGCTGACGATCGACGTGGGCGAAGCACAGCCACGTCAGGTGCTCGCCGGGATTGCGCAGTACTACGAACCCGACGCCCTGGTAGGCAAAAAGGTCGTCGTGGTTGCTAATCTTAAGCCGCGCAAACTTCGGGGGTATGAATCCCAGGGGATGGTAGTCGCAGCCTCAATCGGTGAAGAAGGGCGCCCGGTAATCGCTACTTTCACTGAAGACGTTCCCAATGGCGCGC
Source organism: Pyrinomonadaceae bacterium (assembly GCA_049283975.1). Taxonomy (GTDB): domain Bacteria; phylum Acidobacteriota; class Blastocatellia; order Pyrinomonadales; family Pyrinomonadaceae; genus PSRF01. Next base: position 5,212 of record JBAPXA010000175.1, read on the forward strand.
GGCTGAAGTGACCTCACCAGTCCGCTAGGCGGACCCAATTCCTATTTGATCAAACCTGCGCAAGTACCAGCCACTCCCTCGTTCTTCTTACAGGGCCGCCGCAAGGCTCAGGCAACGCGATGCGCGGAGCGTGTTTCTAAGAGACGACACACCTCGGCTTAAGTCTCATCAAGCCCGGAACAAAAGGTCTCCTTCGCTTGCAAACGAAAAGACACACGTGTGCTTGGCTGGCGATAACTAAATTGAAATCAAGCGCACCGACTACCAAATATGAGAATCATTTCGCTCACGGCTCTGCTCTTTCTCCTCTTCCACGGCATTGCCCAACAGGCAGATTATCCACAACTGAAAGTCGATGCTGAGCGCGCTTATGCCGAAGGGTCTTATGCGCGTGCGCAGGAGATCTACGGCCGCGTCGACAAGAGCACGCTCGCTCGGGCTGAACTTAGCTGGGTGGAATTTCGGCTCGCTGACACCCTCTGGCGTGCTCAAGCAGCGACTGAAACCCCGGACAACACCAAGTATGAACAGGCGCAAAAACAGCTCTTTGATTTGATCCGTGCTCGTGAGAAAGAAGAGGACCGCGATTCAATCTGGGCTGAGGTCCACGAGTCCTTGGGGGATTTCTTTTGGCTACGACGCGATTCGGTGAATTGGGGTGCAGGCTGGCCTCATTACCAGATTGCGCTCGATTGGTGGGCTGGGCAACGTGATCTCAATCAGGCGCGCGATCGTTATTTGCGCCTCGTCTTCAAGGCTTCTGATTCACCGCGAACGAGCGATAATTACTACTACACCTACTACGGCAATTACATTCCCCTGAACATTCTCGAGAACGCTCTCAAGATCAGCAAAACTGAAAAGGAAAAGAGCTACCTGCACTTCTTGATCGCGATGACCATGCGTAATAACGCTGGCGATTGGGAGTCGCGCGAGCGCATTGCGGATGAGTTTGAAGCGGCGTTGACGGACGGTAAAAAGTCCGAGTGGTACGACGATGCGCTGTTTCACTATGCGGCGTGGATGAATAGCTACGGCAAACTGCGGCAACAAGAGGATGGTCAATGGATTCAGGAAACCGATTTCAACAAGGCCATTGAGATGTATCGGCGCCTTTTGCGCGAATTCAGCAAGGGAGAAACCCGCTATTACGACCAAGCCCTACAACAAATCCAAGCCCTTACCGAACCATCCCTGAATGTGGCAGTTTCCAATATATTTCTGCCGACTTCCGAGCTTCAGTGCGTGCTCAATTCTCGCAATGTCGGGCGGGTCAATCTTGCGCTGTATCGAGTTGATCTGACGCGAGACGTTCGCTTCACCAAAACTGTGGACGAAGAGGATGGCGAGGCTGCTGACGAAAATGTTGGGTGGATTCAACGTCTGCCAATTGCCGGACGCGAAGTCGTCAAGAGCTGGGTAAAAGATCTACCTGATAAAGGTGAACACAGGCCCTTCAGCGAACAGCTCCGTATCGAAGGTAAGTTATCGGTTGGCGCTTATGTATTGGAAGCCACCAGCGGAAAACTCACCTCTCGCGACCTGCTCCTGGTAACTGATGCCTCACTAGTGCTGAAGACAACTTCGAAACAGGCCGTTGTGTTTTTCGCCAACGCCATGAGCGGCGCGCCGATTCCTAATGCGACCGTTGCACTCTGGGAAAGCTATTACCTCAACAACAAGTGGCACTGGCGCAGACGGCGACAAACAACCAACAGCGATGGACTCGCTACCTTTGCGCTGAAAAACGATAACTACTCGCGTGGCTTATTCGTGACGGCAGCGGGCGGACTAAATAGCGCGCAAGCTTTTTCTGGTGGCAATGCAAATAACAACAACCCGGCAGACGGTTGGCGCATATACGCCTTTACTGATCGGCCTGCATATCGTCCGAAAGAGATCGTGCAGTGGAAATTTATTGCCCGGCGATCAAACAACGGGGTCTATACCACTCCCGCGAATCAAGTTGTCGAATATGAGATCACAGATCCGCGCGGCACGAAGGTGAGCGATGGTAAGGCCACACTGAATGCATTTGGTAGTGCCTGGAGTTCGTTCGAGCTTGGCGAACAATTGCCCCTCGGCGCTTACAACGTTCAGTTTTGGGACTCGGGCCGTAAGAACGGAATTGGCAGCGCGACACTTTTCCGGCTTGAGGAATACAAGCTGCCCGAATTCAAGGTAAGCGTGAAGGCTCCTGAGGTGGACGGAAAAAAGAAGTCATTCCGGCTGGGCGAACAGGTGGAGACCAACATCCAGGCCGACTACTACTTTGGCGGACCAGTGCGTAACGCCTCAGTTGAAGTCGTGGTCTACCAAAAGCCTTTTTATCATTACTGGTTTCCTCATCGAGAGTATTACTGGTACTACGACGACCTCGAACAGAGCGGGCGTTATAGGTCCAACTACGGCGATCCCGGACAGGTAGTTAAGCGCGAGGTTATCAAGACGGATGCGACCGGCAAGGCGACACTCACATTCGATACACCGCGAGAAAACTACAATCAGGATCTTGAATATCGGATCGAAGCCCGGGTTACTGATTCATCCCGGCGCGAGATCGTAGCCAGCGACAATGTTAGGGTCACCCGGCAACGTTATTACGTCTATCCAAGACCAGAACGAAATATTTATCGGCCGAAGGACAGGATCACGGTCGACGTCAAAGCGGTTGACGCGAATGAACAGCCGGTGGCAACCACTGGCACAGTCAAAATCACGCGTGAATACTGGTGGGAGATTTGGCTAGACCCCAACGGACGCGAAGTAAAAGACGAGGAACTGCGCCTTCTGAGAGAAAAGCCAGGCGCGTTTCCGCCGGCGATCACAAAAGGACAGAAGCCCTGGCAGCTGAAGTTTCGGGGCTATCAACACGACGACATCGCGACCCAAGAAGTGAAGACCGACGCTGAAGGGAATGGTCAGTTGACGTTTCAAGCCGAGCGCGAGGGCTACTACCGACTGGCTTGGCAGAGCAGTCAGGGAACTGTCATCAGCACCACGAAGCGTGAGCGGAAGCTGCCGCCAATCACAGCCGAAGCTTATGTCTTCGTCGCGAACAACGCTTCGAATGATCTTGGCTATCGCCAACAAGGCGTGGAGATCGTGGTTGACAAAGATACCGTGCGGGCTGGTCAAACAACTCCTGTGATGCTGTTTGTGCCGGAAAGTGATCGCTATGTCTTGTTTAGCGTCGAGGGCGATGATCTGTACAGCTATCGCGTGGTTCACGTTACCGGGACAGCGAAACTAATAGAGCTGCCAATTAACGAAACCCACGTCCCTAATGTTTACCTCAGCGCTACGATGATTACTGACGCGCAGATCTTTTCCGCAACTAAACAGCTGGTCGTCCCGCCGGTGCAGCAGTTTCTGACGGTCGATGTGAAGTCAGATCGCTTGCAGTACGAGCCGCGCGAGGAAGGAACCCTCTGGATCACGACTAAAGACGTCGATGGCAGACCAGTGGCAACGGAAGTTGCCTTGGGCCTGATCGATGAATCGGTGAAGTACATTCAACAAGACTACGCTGGTGATCCGCGCCAGTTCTACTACGGAAATAAGCGAACGCAGCAAGTGCAAACGCAGAGCACCTTCAATCAGAAGCAGTATGCCCGGCTGGTGGAAGTTCAGAAGGGCAAGCTTGTTGATCTCAAAGATAGTGAAGATGACCAAGGTTTAAGGCGTAAGGATGAGGAGCGCGCTGCCTACGCTCGTACCCGTTCAGGGCAGAACTTGCTCTTACTAGGCGCAATAAATGAAGTCTCGTCTGCGGATGGAGTTGCGCTTCAATCGAGAATGATCACCGACCTGCCGGTAAACGGTCGGGTAGAACTGTACGCAGGGTTAAAGCCGGCTGCTAGCCCAGCCAAATCCGACGCGAATGCAATGGGGCCCGAGCCAGTTGTTCAAGTACGCAGCGATTTTCGCTCGACCATGTTTTGGCAACCTGACGTCCAAACCGACAGCAATGGTGCTGCCACTATCAAAGTTAAATATCCAGATTCGCTAACAACTTGGCAGGCGACTGCCCGAGTTGCCTCTACCGGAAATCAGTTCGGTATCGGCAATGCAGCAACTCGCACCAGGCAGCCGTTGATTGTGCGGCTGCAAGCACCACGCTTTTTCGTGGTCGGTGATCAGGCCACAGTTTCCGGAGTTATCAATAACAACACGGATCAGTCGATGAAAGTGGCGGCCTCGCTGCAAGCCGAAGGCGTGACCCTTAGCTCGATAGTCGAAGACGGGGCTCGTGTTAGCAGCGACCGGGCTTCCGTGGAAGTTAAGCCGGGAAGTGAAGCTAGGGTTGATTGGCTCGTGGCTGTAACGAAGGCTGGCGAAGCAAAGCTGAAAGTCGAAGCGCACGGCGGCAAGTTTGCTGATGCTATGGAAAAGACTTACGCAGTCTATGAACATGGAATCGAGAAGTTTGTCTCGCGCGGCGGCAAGATGGGTGGCGAGAGCGTGACTGTAAACCTGGACATCCCGGCTGCTCGTCGCACGGAATCCACCGACCTAACTGTGCAAATTGCACCGAGTCTGGCAGTGACAATGCTCGACGCGCTTCCATACCTAATCGATTACCCGTACGGCTGCACGGAACAAACCATGAGTCGCTTCCTGCCTGCCGTTATCACCGCCAAGACTCTTCGCGATCTGGGTCTGAAGCCTGAAGCAGTGATGGGGAAGGTGTTCGGCGGCGTGGAACCAGAGACAGCACAGCAGACTCACCCGGAGGGCAAGCGCGACCTCAATGAGTTGAACGCGATTACGAAGCAAAGCCTGGAGAGGCTTTACAACTTCCAACATGCTGACGGCGGGTGGGGCTGGTGGAAAGACGGCGAGAGCGATCATTTCATGACCGCTTATGTGCTGTGGGGATTATCGCTTGCTCGCGAGGCTGGTATCGACCTCAAGCCGGAAGTGGCGGAACGGGCGGCGGCGTATCTCGACAAGGAGCTTGTTGAAGAAGAATCGAATCCCGATGCGCAGGCGTGGATGTTACACGCCCTCTCTGTGCAGCTCGCTGTTAGCAAGTCGGCGCCAACTGACTTTCAAGTCAACGCATTTGCGAATCTCTATACGAACCGCGACAGGTTCAATGCATACACGCGGGCGTTGTTAGCTCTCTCCGCTCATTACATGGGCAAAGCCACCGAGGCGCGCACTCTGGTTCGCAATCTCGAGAACGGCGTAAAGCTGGACTCCAAACCAGACATTTCGATCGTGCAGTACGGCGCTCAGGCTTCCGATCCTTCAGTGATGGGCACTGCACACTGGGGCGAAGACGGCATCTACTGGCGCTGGTCGGACGGCGGCGTTGAAGCTACGTCATTCGCGCTCCGCGCGTTGCTGACGATCGACCCTCAGAACAAATTGATCGAGCCGGTGACTAACTGGTTAATCAAGAATCGACGCGGCGCACAATGGAGTAACACACGCGACACGGCGATTGTGGTCCTGACTCTTAACGATTACCTGCGGAAGAGCGGGGAAGTCTCCCCAGCGCTGGGATACGAGTTGCTGGTTAACGGCCAGTCCGTGGCCACCCGCCTTGATGCTGAACAGGCTCTGGCAGGGCCAAGTAAGTTCGCGATTCCGCGAGAGTTAATTCGCGATGGTCAAAACACAATCGAGATTCGGCGCACATCTGGAAGCGGGCCCCTCTATTTTGCGGCCGAGGCCAGGTTCTTTAGTCTCGAAGAACCGATAACTCCCGCCGGCAACGAAATCTTCGTCCGCCGTCAGTACTTCAAACTGGTAAATCACCCGACGTTGCTGAAAGGGGTTGTCTCGGAGCGAGTTCCACTGAGGGATGGCGAGACAGTGCAGAGTGGAGATCGCGTGGAAGTGGTGCTGACGATCGAATCGAAGAACAACTACGAGTATCTCTTGTTCGAGGACCTCAAACCTGCAGGTCTGGAAGCAGTGCAATTACGCAGCGGCGAGAGTGTATTCGTGAAGGAGCTCAAATCAGGTGCGCTGAACAGTAGCAAGTCAGAATTGATGAACTACACTGCGGTCACTGACTTCACCGGACGCACCCGTTGGGTCTATCAGGAGTTACGCGATCGGAAGGTCGCGCTCTTCATCGACAAATTACCGGAAGGGGTTTGGCAGGTAAGTTATGAGATGCGGGCCGAAGTGCCAGGAGGGTTTCACGCGTTACCAGTGCTGGGTCACGCCATGTATGTGCCCGAGATCAGAACCAATGGTGGCGAGGTAATGGTGCGGGTCGTTGATTAACTGAACCACCGAGAAGCCAGGCACAAGATCATTCCCTATATCATTTCTCATCAATTGCGTTCAATCTCAACACAACCGCAGAGACAGAGACGCAGAGCCGCAAAGATGACTAATCAGCTACGCCAGTCTTGATGAAACGAGACGAATGACTCGAGCCTTTTGTCATAAAGCGCTCGTTGGCTGTTTTGTTTTCCTTTGCGTCTTTGCGCCTCAGCGTCTCTGCGCTTCGTTTGGAAAACAGCGGCCGCAAGCGGCTCTTCCTGACCACGAGGTATTTTGACGTTAAACCCAATGACAGATGAGAAATAATGAGAAATGAAAAATGTTTTGGTTCCACTACTTCATCTCAAGTATCCACGGCTTGCGTTTGATCGCCTTCACGCAATCAGTGTTCAAACCTTCCGTGGTTCCTTTGGAGACGAATTCGCTCTGCAAGCGATCGATGCAATCGGTGCCCTCCAGTCCATTGAATCCATGACCGCCATGCGGTATGACGATATTCAAGCTCTTGGACAAATGGCGCGCGACTGCCGCAGCGTTGGCGGGCGGCGTCACTGGATCCCATTCCCCGGTGAAGATCAGGACCGGCACGTTTGACGTCACCGGCTTACTGTAATCCACGTCAATTTCGGCCCGCGGCCAGAGCGCACAGGCTTCCGACTGTTGTCGGTAACGATAGTCGCCAAGAAAAGTATTCGCCGCGAGTTGTCGTGCCTCATCCGCCTTAACCCAGGGCAAGTCCTCGGCACACGTGACCGATAGATATAGACCGTTGCTGCCACTCGCCACAATTCCGCCTCGATAATCAAGCGCCGCGCGCGCGAACGGCACAAAATTATTCTGGGCCGCAAGATGCAGAAAGAGCGGAATCCGCAGCGCTGCAGCGGGGTTGTAAAGCATGTAACGAATTGCTTCGGCCACGAGGTCGCGCGAGAGGCTGACTCTAAACTTCGGAGGCGGAGCGCTAGTCGCATCCTCATCGTTCCGGCCAGCTTTCCTGGTTAGCTCAACTTCCACCGGACCTTTAAGCAACCGCTCGAGTACGAGCTTCGCTTCACCCTGGACGTTAGGAAAAGCTTTGCTGCATTCGGCATCACTGGCGCATTCAGCTAAAACCCCTTGGAGCGCGCGTTCGGTATTCTGCGGGAATATGCGCGGCATGAACTGATTTGTTGGCGAGACGCCAAAGAGGGTCGCCGTGCGCACAGTCGGCCCATGTTGTCGCAAATAGACGAGCGCGGCGCGCGTGCCATATGAGGCGCCATACAGATTTAACTGTTTGTAGCCCAGGGCCGCGCGAACTGCGTTCAAGTCGTCCATGGCGATTGAAGTTGTGTAGAGTTTTAGATCCGCCTTGCGTTCGAGTTCCTCGCGACACTTGCGGACCTCGGCTAAGGGAAAGAAGTAACCGAGGAAGCTTTGCGGGTCAGCCTCATTGAAGAATTTGCAATTGAGCGGATTTGATCCGCCTGTGCCACGCTGGTCGACGAAAAGGAGATCGCGTTGCTCGCGAATGCGCGCAAACGGCTTGGCCAGATAGGGCGCGTCTTCTGTCGCAGATGAACCTGGACCGCCGGGAATGTAGACAAAGGGATCTGGTTGTGGATTAGGGCCCGTGGCCGCAAAGACGACAATTTTCAAACTAATCTTCCTGCCTTTGCGGGTATCGCGGTTTTCGAAAACTTCATGAGTGCCGCACAGCACCTTGCCTTCGACATTTTCGACGGTGCAGGGCTTCAGATCGATTGTTTGGGATGTTGCTGGAGCCGCCTGAACCGCTGGCGCTGTCTCGTATGGGACAGTTGAACCAATCGCCGCCCCTACTATTAAAACAACCGCCAGGCTTGTAGCACGGACTGTTACTTTGCGAAGTCGATCGTCATTTCCTGATGAATTGATGTCTTTCATGAATTCTTCTCAGCGGGCGTCAAACTGCATCGCACTAATTTAGTTAGCAAACTGCGGCTGTTCGCCAAATTTCCCGGCTAGGCCCTTAAGGTATCGTTCCATGAAGGTCGTGTGGCCGATGATGAACTTCGAAACGAAGCGGAAGAGGGGATTAGAAACTTTCCCGATCTCAGTTACGGTGATATTGCTTCCGGCAGCAGTCGGTGCGATATCGATTTCCCAACGACCACTGAAGGGGCCATCAAGATCGGTCAGCTCTCGCACCATTCGCGTCGGTGGCTTCGATTCAGTGGTAATGAGGGTGATGTTGTTGCCGTCCTTGTAGTTCTCACGCCAGACAGGTTTGCCTTCGCGTTCGCCGAGCGAAGTCACATTCGCAACGTCGGCGCGCCACTTAGGCTCGTTGGTGTGTTCGTTGATCGCATCCCAAAGTGCCTGCGGCGATTGTTTCGTGATGAGAGTTTTAGAGGCGTGATGCTCTTCGGGAAGTAAGGCGCCCGCTATGAAAACCGCCGGAATCAGTATCACGAGAGTGATAACGATTCGAATTAACCACTTCTTCATAGGGCCCCTCTCCTTTGTGGGCCGGATAATAGCCTGAATCGCGATGCGAGTAATAGAGTAAGTTAGGAGCTCCAGGGAAACGGTGCTGGAGGGCGAATTCAACTTCGAAGCGCAACCGAGAATAGCGAAGAATGCGGAAGCGGTAGCTAACGTACTCTTCGCTATTCTCGGTTCCACTTCGGAGTTGAATCCACCGCGCCAAACGCATTCAAGACATGAAAAATACCGCGACCGGCGCGGCATTCCTCAGGCTTGATTAGGAGTTCGGGATGGTCTGCAACCATCCCTTCTCTCAGTGCATATTGATTATTGGAACGGAAGCCCCAGAATCTGGCTCCAAACACTTCCATTGTTGCTGCGATATCCGTTGTTGTTGTAGCCCGAATACTGACGGTAACCCTGGTCGTAACCGCGTACGAATCCCTGTCGGAACTCATAGGACGACGGGTTGCGGTAGTAGCGAGATCTCTGCGGGTTGTAACTTTGTCCACGGCGCGCATCGCTGGAACCAGTGCTCAGTCCCTGCTGGTAACCGCGATTTAGTTCATAGCTGTTGGTGTTGTTGTAACCACCGTTAGTGCCGTAGCGGCCATTGCCGTAGCGACCATTGTTGTTGCCGGGGTAACCGTAACGGCCATTGTTGTAGCCGCGCCCGTGCAACCGCTCATTCCGACGATTCTTATTCTTGCGCCAATTGCGATCATTGTCGTCGCGGCGCCACTCCCGGTTGCGATCCCATCTATCATTGCGCTGATACTGGGCCTGTGCAGTAAGGCCAGTTGCGCCGATGATCCCGAAAACCAAGGCAACGCCTAGAATAGCTCCACCGAATTTCTTAATCATGTGTGTGTAACCCTCCCCTTAAGCTGGAGTTTTGGCAACATTTATGCCAGCGCGAGCGGCTTGATTTTATTCGGTGACTAATGGCGCATATGGTGTAAAAAGTCTTATTTGAGTACGGATATGGAATACACAACCCAGAATGTAAGGCGATTTCGGAAGTATCCGGTGTCACGGGTCAGCCGGGCAATCGTTCGCCGACCTGCGCCAAGCATAACGGATGGCCTGCGAACGACTGACCAGGGCACTCCCGACTATGAACGCGCCGTAGTGCAGCATGACGCCTATTGTGCGGCACTGGAACGTTGTGGTGTTGAATTGACCCGACTGCCTTCCATTGGAGACTATCCGGACTCAACTTTCGTCGAAGACACCGCCATCCTCACAAGAGGGTGTGCGATTCTTACTCGACCAGGCGCGCCCAGTCGGGTTGGTGAAGTGGGTCTCATAGCGCCCGAGTTGAAGGCTTGGTTCAGGGCTGTTGAAGGCATTGAAGAGCCAGGGACGATGGATGGCGGCGACATCTGCGAAGCAGGGAACCACTTCTTCATTGGCATCTCGGAACGAACTAATGAAGCTGGTGCACGGCAACTGAGTCGCGTGCTAACTAGACTCGGCCACGATTCTACCTTCATCGACATTCGTGCCAGCAGCGGGCTACTTCACTTAAAAAGCGGTTTGGCTTATCTGGGAGACAATCGCCTGGTGGTCACCAACTCCCTTGCCAACTTGAAGGAGTTTGCAGGCTATGAACTCGTGCACGTTGCGGAAGGAGAGGAATATGCTGCCAACTGTGTGCGCATCAACGACGAGGTATTGATCGCACGTGGCTTTCCGGTATTTGCAGCAACCCTCGCCAGCCTCGATTACAAAACGACTGCGCTCGATATGAGCGAGTTTCAGAAACTTGATGGCGGCCTGAGTTGTTTGTCTTTACGCTTCTGAAAAATGACTGATGTTTATTGATTCCCACGCTCACATAGACGGGCCCGAATACGATGCCGATCGCGAGGAAGTGATCAAGCGCGCGGGGGAAGCGGGCGTAAAGACTATTCTTAACGTTGGCACCGGCGATCCGCACAGCGGCGCATTCGAGCGGGCCGCCCAACTTGCGAGCACCCATAAAGAGATTTTCGCCGCCATCGGTGTGCACCCTCACGACGCCAAACTCTACGACGACGCGGCGGAAGCGCGCATACACAACTTAATCGAGACGCAGCCCAAGATCCTGGCGTGGGGTGAGATCGGTCTCGACTATCACTACGACAATTCACCGCGCGATATTCAACGGCAAGTATTTCAAAGACAATTGCAGGCGGCCCGCGTTTGCGATCTTCCTGTCGTGATACACACCCGCAGCGCTGACGCAGACACGATCGAGATTTTGCGTCTCGCTTATGCGCAAACGGAACGGGGCGGAATCATGCATTGCTTCAGCGGATCTCTGGAACTGGCGCTGGCTGCCATCGATCTCGGCTTCTACATTTCCTTTTCCGGAACCATTACTTTCAAGAAGGCTCAGGACCTGCGTGACATCGCGGCTCAAATCCCGCGCGAACGTCTTTTAATAGAAACCGATTGTCCTTTTTTGACGCCCGTTCCTTTTCGCGGGAAGCGAAATGAGCCCGCGCGCGTTGTCGAAGTTGCTCGCTGTCTCGCGGAGATCCACAGGGTTAATTTGGAGGAGATTGGCCGGGTAACTACTGCCAATTTTATGGCGCTCTTCCGCCTGCAACAGATTTAGCGCCAACTTTCACATGCTCACGGTTTGATGCTATGCTCGCTGCTACCAGACCACATACAGGTTCGGAACTCAGAACGCAGACGCATGGCTCAGCAAAATTCTTTCGATATCGTTTCTGAAGTTGACCGCGCGGAAATGACCAACGCGATCAATCAGACCATTAAGGAAGTTAGGCAGCGCTTCGATTTCAAGGGTAGCGCTGCCAACGTTGTCCTGGAGAAGGAGTCGCTGCTGCTTACCGCCGAAGACGACACCAAGTTGCGCAACATGAACGACATTCTCCAGCAGAAGCTGGTGCGCCGGGGCGTGCCTCTTAAAGCTTTGAGTTACGGCGCCGTGGAGCCAGCGGGCGGCGGCACGGTTCGGCAACATGTGGCAATCCAACAGGGAATTCCTCAAGATAAAGCTAAAGAGGTCGTGCGCTTCATAAAAGATTCGAAAGCAAAGGTGCAGGCTTCGATTCAGGCCGATGTGGTGCGTGTCTCCGGTAAAGATCGGGACACATTGCAGGACATCATCGCGAAGCTGAAAGAGAAAGACTTCGGAATTCACATGCAGTTTACGAACTACCGCACAAACTAAATGCAGACATCCGGTCACACAATAGCGATGGAAGATGCGCGAATTTCCGCGCGCCGGATTTTTAGTCTGATTGCGGCGGAACTCGTCCGGGTCGAAGCCGAGTTTGAGCGCCAAGCTCGTTCGAACGTTCAGGTGATTGATTTCATCGCTGATTACCTGCGCGCTTCTGGTGGCAAGCGAGTTCGTCCGGCCTTAACGATCCTCGCCAACTATGCGGTGGGTGGCAATGGGGGACGGTATAACTCGATTCGAATGGCGACCGTCATGGAGTTTCTCCACACTGCGACCCTGGTGCACGATGACATCATCGACAGCGCGGAAACACGTCGTGATCGTCCCACCGTGAATGCGGTCTATGGAAATGAAACAGCAGTGCTAATGGGCGACTGGCTCTACATGTCAGCTTTCGAAACAAGCCTGGCTGAACGGTCGTTGCCAATACTCGACATCCTCACGGCTGTCACGCGCAAGATGACCGAAGGAGAGTTGCTGCAACTGGATCTACTGGGACACACAGATGTGTCAGAGTCAGCTTACGTCGATGTGTTGCAAAGAAAGACCGCGTATCTCTTCAGCGCCTGTTGCGAAGTGGGCGCGATCCTAGGCGAAGCCAACGATACCCTGCGCACTGCGTTGCGCGACTTTGGTTTGAATCTGGGCACAGCCTTTCAACTCACTGACGACTTGCTCGACTTCACGGGCACTGACGACGTGCTCGGCAAAGCTGCTGGTGTAGATCTGCTGGCGGGCAAAGTTACTCTTCCTCTCATTTATCTGCTGGAAAGCGATCCCGGTATCACGGCGAAGATTCAGACCGTGATTAAGGAAGGGAACTATGAACACGTGACGCGTGCCCAATTGCTGGCGGCGGTGGATCGCGTAGGGGGTCTGGAGCGCGCCCGAGCGCGCGCCGATGAGTTTGCGGAAGCTGCCCGCACCGCCCTGAATGTGCTACCGGATTCGGAATACTGCGATGCGCTTCGATCTATTCCCACCTATGTGTTGGAGCGCGAGCGGTAGAAATGTCCTGGAATTGAAGCGGGGGCGAGCCCCGCTTCCTGACTGAGCATTGGCCTGCGTGCCCCTCTTGCGGCGAAAAGTGTTGTCTAAAGGCCCGATTCCCACTAAGATTCCCACCGATGGACCGCCCTAACGAAAACCTTCTATCCCGGCTGGAACAGAGCCTGCGGCAATCGCGGGCAGCGCGAATGCATCTGGCAGCGCGGCTTCGTGAGTTGGAAGTAGAAGCCGATGCGGTGCGAGCCGAGTTGGCGGAGATGGATACTTTGGCAAGCCAGTCGGAGGCCGCCATTTACCGGCTGCTCTCCTCAGTGCTTTCCTCGAGCAGTCTTGCGGCCGGTTTGCCCTCAGATTTTGAGGTGGAAAATGCCATGCGGCAGCCTGCTGCACATTCTCGCTCACCGCTGGGAATCGATAACCGTGAAGCTCGTCGCCAGGAGATTCCTGCCATTCGCAGTAATGTCGAAGCCGTCAGCGATCGCTTTCTCGATCGAACAATCCCCCAAGCGGTCACGTTGCTCTTGCGCGAAGAAGGAGGGCCGCTACACGTGAACGAAATCTACAATCGCCTCCTCGAAGGCGGATTCAAGTTCACCGGCGCCAATCCCACGATCAGCGTCGCGGTTTCGTTAAATCGCAACAGTCGCTTTCGTAAAGTGTCACCTGGTACTTTCGACCTCATGATTCGCGACGCTTCCAAAGCTTCTTAATCCGTCTAGCTACCGATGCAGTTTGGAGTGATCGGCTGACGATCTTTGGATTAGGGTCTGATTCGGCGCCATGAGGTCATCAGTACCACCAGGCGGTAGCCGGTGGTACTCCATGGGTCCGTTCGTGGATTGTCAAACTGCATCAGTACGATCCCTCTACACTTGCTACCTGAATTTCGTTCCGTCCGCTTAGAATGCCTTGCATGCGCGCAATGATTCTTTCTGCCGGATATGGCACACGTCTGTGGCCGTTAACAGAAGACCGTACAAAGCCCGCGATTCCCATTCTTGGTAAACCACTGGTCGGCTACGTCGCTGAATACCTGGCGCGCTATGGTTGGCGCGACATACTCGTGAACCTTCATCACCGTCCCGAATCGGTTCGCAGGGCACTGGGCGATGGCAATCAGTTTGGCGTCAAACTTCAATACATCGACGAACCAGTAATACTCGGAACCAGTGGCGCGCTCGATAACGCGCGCTCATATTTTGAAAACGAAACCTTCCTCGTGATCAACGGTAAGCTCATCTGCGATCTCGACCTTGATGCAGCGCTAGCAACACACCGTGAGTCACGCGCTATAGCCACCTTGGTGCTGCTCCCCAACACCGCTTACGAACGCTTTACCGTGGTGGAAACTGCCAATGGCTTTCTCAAAGGTTTCGGCGGGATGCCGGCGCCAGCGTCAATGCAGCAGGAGCCGCCGCTAATGTTCACGGGCATTCAGATTCTTGAGCCGCGTATCTTCAATTACATCCCACGCGGAGTTTTTTCTCATTCCACAACCGACGTGTACCCGCAGGCGATTCTTCAGGGAGAGCGAGTCGCGGTACACATTTCGTCAGGCACCTGGTATGAGCTCTCGACGCTGCAGCGCTACTTAGACATTAGCCTGGCCTTGCTCACCGCTCGCAACGAAAAGCTGACAGTGGGAGCGCGCTGCGCTGTCGCGTCCGGCGCAGAAGTCAGCGAAGCGGTGCTTTGGGACGATGTGGTGGTTGAAGCGGGCGCGAGGGTGAAGCGTGCCGTGCTGGCAGACGGTGTGCGCGTCAAGACACGAGAAGTGATCGAAAACGCGATCGTGGTTCGAAACTCACTGGTTGCCGGGAAGCAAGCCCCTGCGAAGGCTCTGCCTGGTGCAGTAAAAGGCGACAATTTTGTCGTGCCTTTGAGCCAGTGATACAATCGCACCAGTTCACAATTCAGACCGCGCGGGACTAAAGAGTCCCGCTTATTTTTAATCAGACATTAATTGGAGTAACCCGACAACTCCGGATGAAATGAGTTCAGTAAAACAGTTAACGGCGAACGTGTTTGAACTCTCCACGACTGACCGGCTCTCGAAGTTTCTACAGTCTCAGGGATTCTCTGATCCGCAAATCGAAGCTCTGACTCCTGACGCTTCCACGCGCAACTACTTCCGTATTCCCTGGAAGAGTGGCAAAGCTGTCGCTGCCGTTTATCCCGATCCATTTGATCCGGATCTACATCCTTATCTCGACGTCACGCGCTTATTTTTACAAAACGAAATCGCGGTACCCGAAATCTACGCGGTTGACGGTTCAGTCGGAATAATCGTGCAGGAAGATCTCGGGGATCGGCAGCTCTGTCGGGTTTACGAAACTGCGTCCGAAACAGAAATTGATGACCACAAAGAGCGCGCGATCAGTGTGATTGCCCGTATCCAGAAGGCCACCGAGAAGGCTTACGAAACAAAATCCATCTCCAGTCGTCTGGCTTTTGACGAAGCCAAGCTCTCCTGGGAATTAGACTTCTTTGTCGAACACTATTTTCAGAGTCTTCGCAGGGAGAATCTGCGACACGCCGAGGCCGCGGAACTGAAGACCGAGTTGAACGACGTAGCGGCAGAGCTGGCCGCGGCACCCCGCGTTCTTTGTCACCGCGACTTTCACACGGCGAACTTGATGTTAGACAGCCAGAATCGTTTACGAGTGGTAGATCACCAGGACGCGCGTATGGGTCCAGCAAGCTATGACCTGGTTTCGCTCCTGCTCGATCGCCAGTCGACGCCGCCTTCGCTCGCGGAAATCCGCGACCATCGCCTTTTCTTTCTCGAAGAGCGACGCCGCCTGGGCCTGGTGGCTCTCGATCCCGACGAGTTTGCCCGCCAGTTCCGCTTGATGACAATTCAACGCGGTCTCAAGGCTATCGGTACTTTCTCTTATCAAACTGCTGTCTGTAATCGCGGTGCATTCTACGAACACTTCATTAGTCCCACCTTGCTGATCGTGTTTCAGGCAGCGGAGTGGTTGGAACGCTTTCCAGTACTTCGCAAAATGATCGAAGAGCGCTTGCACGGCAAAACACGTCCCGATGAAAGGACCACTTCAGAATTACCGCTAAACTAGTCCTGTTCCGTCTGAGTAATTCCGAATTAACTTATGGCTACCGAATCGCAATCATTGGAAGTGAAGAGCCCGCCCCAGGTCTATATCGCGCAGCTCAAGCAACACGTTGGCGAAACAGTCGTGCTTAAGGGTTGGCTCTACAACCTGCGCTCAAGCGGAAAAATCTTGTTTCCGCAATTACGCGATGGCAGCGGTGTCGTCCAGTGCGTCGTTTTGAAAAACGCAATCACTCCTGAACTTTGGGAAGCCCTTAAAGCTTTGGGACAAGAGTCAGCCTTAACTGTTACCGGAAGGGTGCGCGCGGATGAACGCGCACCAAGCGGTTTTGAGATCGATGTGGTCGACGCTCAGGTGCTGCAGGAAGTTCACGATTACCCGATCACTCCGAAAGAGCATGGCACAGAATTCCTGATGGATCAGCGCCACCTCTGGCTGCGCTCGCGGCGACAAACCGCGATTCTTAAAGTGCGTCACACGGTGGTGCAGGCCGTGCGCGGTTTTCTCGACAACGATGGCTTCACGCTTTGCGATGCACCGATACTGACGCCAGCCGCATGCGAAGGGACGACGACGCTTTTCGAGGTCGATTACTTTGAAGGCGAGAAGGCCTACCTAACGCAATCTGGACAGCTCTATAACGAAGCCACTGCCGCCGCGCTCGGGAAAGTCTATTGTTTTGGTCCCACGTTCAGGGCGGAAAAATCGAAGACGCGGCGCCATCTCACCGAGTTTTGGATGGTGGAGCCGGAAATGGCTTACGCCAGGCTCGACGATGTAATGTTGCTCGCGGAGCGCTTTCTCTCTTACATCGCTGCGCGCGTGCTGGAAGACCGCCAGGAAGAGTTAAAGATCCTGGAACGGGATACCTCTCGACTTCAAGCCATTGTTCCTCCGTTTCCGCGAGTTCACTACGACGATGCTGTGAAGATGCTTCAGGACGGACACGCTGCCGGCGACCTGGAGACACGTTTTGAATGGGGCGGCGACTTTGGTGCGCCCGATGAGACCTATATTTCCGGCAAGTTTGAAAAGCCCGTGATGGTTCATCATTACCCAGCGGCAGTGAAGGCGTTTTATATGGAGCGCGATCCCGAGCGGGCAGAGCTAGCCCTCGGTGTGGATGTCCTCGCGCCTGAAGGTTATGGCGAAGTCATCGGCGGTGGTGAACGCGCGACGTCGCTCGAGTTCTTAAAGGAACAAGTGGCGCTTCATGAGCTCCCGCAAGAAGCGTTTGAGTGGTATCTCGACCTGCGCCGCTATGGCAGCGTCCCGCACGCCGGTTTTGGAATGGGGATAGAGCGTTGTACGGCCTGGATGTGTGGCATTGAGCACATTCGCGAGACCATTCCGTTTCCGCGGATGCTTTATCGCATCCGGCCTTAGCAATTAGGAAAGCCTGCGAGTGCTCGGCTTGACGCTTTTTGGTTCGAATTGATCCCCCTTGCCCGCTAATCAGCAATCAATCTTGATTCAAGAGCACAACTTACTCATTCAACAAACTGCCCATGTCGACATCACCAAAACAGAATAGGAAGGCTTCCGACGAACAGCTCCGCGTCGAGTTCAACGAATGGGCTCGCGCCGGCAAGGGCGACAGCATGGAGCGCGGTCATCGGCCCGTGGGGGAGCAAGCAATCGCCCGCATGAGAGTTCCAGCCGGAGCGCACGTGCTTGATGTTGGCTGTGGATCCGGCTGGGCAGCGCGGCTCCTTGCTAAGACGGCGGGGCACGTTACCGGCATCGATGTTTCCGACGAAATGGTCCGCGTGGCGCGTGAACAATCAAGCAACGTCGCAAACGTGGAATTTCAAGTCGCCAGTGCCGAGAATCTGCCCTTTCCAGACAACACCTTCACTCACGCTTTTTCAATGGAGTCGTTGTACTACTACGCCGATCTCAGCACAGCTGTAGGTGAGATCGCGCGCGTGCTTCAGCCAGGCGGCCTGTTTGTTACCGTCGTGGATCTTTACCAGGAAAACCTGCCATCACATCAATGGATTGAAACTTTGAAGGTGCCGGTCCAGTTGTTAAGCACCGCAGAATATCGCTCCTTATTCGAGGCGGCAGGTTTCGTGCATATTCGCGCTGAGCGCGTACTTGATCCAACTCCAGTGCCAGATGATTACACGAGCGGGAGCTTTAAGACGCGCGCCGACTTCGTCGAATATCGAAAAAACGGATCTCTAATGCTGGCCGGCCAGAAAGGCTCCTAAACTTAGGACGTCGCAAAAGTTCATGGGCGAGAGCACAGAACGCATCGTTACTATCTTCGGCGGCTCGAAGTGTGCCGAAACCGATCCTGAATACGATCAGGCGCGACGCGCAGGCAGACTGCTGGCAGAAGCGGGCTACACCATTTGTACTGGCGGTTACCTGGGCGTGATGGAAGCAGCTAGCCGCGGGGCCCACGAAGTTGGCGGTCGCGTGCTAGGCATCGTGATGAATCAATTTAAGCACGAGCCCAATCGCTATCTGTCAGAGAAAGTTGCGACACCACACTTCTATGATCGACTGCAAATGCTGATCACGCGTTCGGTTGGCTTTATCGCTATTCGCGGCGGCATGGGCACGGTTACCGAGTTGTCGTTAGTGTGGAACAAGATTCAGACAAAAGTGATTGACCCGCGCCCGCTTGTCCTGCTGGGCGACTGCTGGCCGCCCATTGTGAAGGCCTGGCAGACAGGGCTGGCTGTCAGCGACGAAGACGTGAAGGCGTTGGATTTCGCGGCGACAGCTGAAGATGCAGTGGAAATCATCAAACAGAAATCTCAAGGAGTGATTGTATGAACTGCCCCAAGTGCGGCGCGCAGATGTTGCCGGGCGCAGGTTTCTGCGGCGGTTGTGGTTATCGCGTTGACGCGCAAGCCGGAGTTCAAACTAGTCCTCAGGGTGGAAGTTATGCGGGCGCTCAGGGAATTCACATCGATCAGGATTCACGTGGCCAGGGCCGCGGCTATAGTTATGAAGTTCTGCACCAGCCGTCGTTCTCTTTAGCAGTAGTAAACCTGCAGGCGGAGCAATCGATTCAAGCGGAAGCTGGCGCCATGGTCTCAATGTCTGCAAACGTTGAGTTGCAATCGCAGATGAAAGGCGGCCTCTTCGGCGCTATCAAGCGTGCTGCCGGAGGCGAGTCAGCATTCATCTCTACGTTTACCGCCCGTGGGGGTCCAGGCGAAGTTACGTTCGCGCCAGGGGCGCCCGGTGACATCGCAGCAATCGAGATGACTAACCAGTCTTTCTTTGTGCAATCGAGTTCCTACCTGGCGGGCGACTCAAGTCTTAACGTTGATACAAAA
This sequence comes from Pyrinomonadaceae bacterium, assembly GCA_049283975.1. Lineage (GTDB taxonomy): Bacteria > Acidobacteriota > Blastocatellia > Pyrinomonadales > Pyrinomonadaceae > PSRF01. The sequence continues at coordinate 24,492 of JBAPXA010000175.1, forward strand.
TGGGGTGGTGCCAAATCCTTCTTTGGCGGAGAGGGGTTGTTCGTCCTCCTCGTGCAGGGTCAGGGCTTGCTGCTGGTGTCATCGTTTGGTGCCATTCACCGCAAACAACTGCGGGCGGGTGAGCGTTACGTTGTCGATACTGGACACCTCGTGGCTTGGGAAGGGACAACCGAATACACGCTGCGGAAGGCAGCCGCTGGCTTCTTTCGCAGTATGATGAGCGGGGAAGGCATCGTAGCGGAGTTTACCGGACCCGGAGAGCTGTTGATCCAGACACGTAACCTCGCAGCCCTGGCCGGCCTGCTGAAACCATTCTTCCCGACTCAGGGCGGGGGCGGCGGCGGATTCAACCTCAATCTTGGTGGCTAAAGTTTCACTGGAAGTCTGAAGCGGGCACGCAAAACCTTATGGAAGATCTCACGATAACAGCCGGGGAGCTGGCACAGAGCACGACCGATCTCAAGCCTAATCGCAAAGTCGCGATTCTCGGTGTGCCGCTCGGTTATGGCGCCGGAATGGCGGGTGTCGACATGGGACCCGCTGCGTTGCGCGTGGCGCGACTTAATGAGCGAATCGCTGCACTGGGTTACGAGGTCAGCGATAAAGGAGACTTGCACCTGGAACGCCCACGTTCGCCGGCCCACCCCAGCGATAAGCTTAAGTACCTTCCGGAAATAAGTAAGGCTTGTGAGCAGGTTGCTGCGGAAGTTCAAATGATCCTTCAAGCTGGCGAACTACCGATTGTTCTCGGCGGCGACCACTCGATTGCGATCGGTTCAATCTCGGGAGTGGCCGCACATTGTCGCGAGCTCAAACAGACTCTGGGGCTCATTTGGTTCGACGCGCATGCAGATATGAATGTGCCGGAAACGACGCCGTCCGGAAACATTCATGGCATGCCGCTCTCTGCGTTACTCGGATACGGTGCCCCCGCCCTGATACATATCGGAGGTTTCACGCCTAAGTTGGATCCCAGGTTCTGCGCTCATGTGGGTGCGCGCGACATCGATCGGGGCGAACGGGAACTCATTCGTAAACTCGGCATGCGTTTTTTCACAATGCGAGAAATTGATGAGCGGGGCATGAGCGCGTGCATGGACGAGGCGATCGCCATTGCTTCGCAGGCGTCCGGTGGCTACGCCGTAACGTTTGATGTGGACGCTCTCGATCCGACGGACGCCCCGGGCTCCGGAACGCTAGTGCGGGGCGGGTTAACTTATCGTGAGTCGCATCTGGCGCTCGAGAAGATCGCGGAAGCCGGTGGTATGTGTTCACTGGAAATTGTCGAAATCAATACTGCGCTCGACATCAACAACAAGACTGCGGAATTGGGTGTCGAGCTAATTCTCTCGGCGCTCGGCAAAACAATTCTTTAGAGAACGGAGCAGGGAAGTTGGCAAACAAACTCCGCGTTGGCGTCGTGTTTGGCGGGCGATCGGGTGAGCATGAAATCTCGATCCGTTCGGCAACCGCCGTCATTGAGGCAATCGATCGAAATAAGTACGAAGTAATTCCCATCGCCATAACGAAGGAAGGGAAGTGGCTTCCTCCTGCAGCCGCTGCAACACTCCTTCCGGCCGCTGCCAAGGATCGACTTTCCAGCGACATTGTCGCGAACCATTCGGGCGACGTAGCCATCCTAGGTGATCCCTCTCATCAGGGCCTCACCAAACTCACGCCGACCGACCGAGAATCAGCTTCTCAAACAATCGATGTAGTCTTTCCTGTGCTGCATGGGCCATATGGCGAAGATGGAACCTTGCAGGGCCTTTTGGAAATGGCCGACATTCCTTACGTTGGCTGTGGCGTCGTTGCTTCCGCCTGCGGCATGGATAAAGTAGCAATGAAAATGCTGTTTGCGCAGGCTGGCTTGCCGCTTTGCAAGTATGTGTGGTTCCTGCGCTCGAAGTGGCAACGAGAACAGCCGAAGGTGCTGCGTAGGGTCGCTCGCGAAATTGGCTTCCCCTGTTTTGTTAAGCCCGCAAATCTGGGATCTTCGGTGGGCATTTCCAAAGCCACTGACAAAGCTTCCTTAATTAAGGCAATTGATCTCGCTGCGGAGTATGACCGTAAAGTAATAGTCGAGGAATTGGTTAACGCTCGCGAGCTCGAATGCGCTGTGCTGGGAAACGATCAACCGGAAGCGAGCCTTCCCGGTGAGTATGTCGTCTACGACGAGGCAGCTCGTTTTTTGGATTACACCGAAAAATATGCCAGCACTGGTCATGTGCAATTCGTCGTGCCGGCGCCAGAATCAAAAGCCCTAAGTGCAAAGATCCAACGGCTCGCAATACAAGCGTTTCAATCGGTTGATGGGGCAGGTTTGGCGCGTGTTGATTTTTTCGTTACCCGCGATAAGAAGGAACTACTGGTGAATGAGTTGAATACTTTGCCTGGCCTCACTGAAGTTTCTGGTTACCCAAAGATGTGGGCCGCCTCAGGCCTTCCGTTTCCTCGTCTCCTCGAGAGACTGATCGAGCTTGCGTTCGAACGTCATCAGGACAAACTCAAAACGAAAAAGACAATTTAGTTATTTAGCCAGCTTGAATTGACCTGTTAACGCTTCGGGGCGCGGTAGCCTTTGCGGGTGCGAACTGTTAGTTCGGGGCGTGAGAGTTTTACATCAAGCGAACGCCAACGGCCGTCGCGCGTTTGATTCGGCGGGCGGAAGGCAATTGTGTATTGGTGTCCCAGTTCCTGGGCGATACTGGCAAACGCATCGCGCAGTGCTGGCCCACCGGGAGTTGCGATAAAACGGCCACCACTCTTTTCAGCAAAATTCTTTAGCAGCGCCGCAGTCTGCTGGTTGTTTGTTGAACCGACCTCACTTGCCGACATGTCCACAGCATAGATACCGGCGCCAATGGCCATGGCTGCGTCCAGTGCCTTTCCGGAAGAGGCTTTGCTCTTTGTGTCCATTCCATCTGAGAGGATAACGATTGCCTTGCGCGCTTCCTGTCTAGCTGAAAGAGATTCAGCAGCGCGAATGATCGCATCGTAAAGAGCAGTCATTCCTTTAGCCCGCAGTCCGAAAGCCATCGGAGCAAGATCTCGGGCCGAGGAAAAGTCCTGCACCTGCTCGACGCGGTAATCAAAGTTATAAACCGCTGCTACATCTTCCCGACGCAGTCCGTCGAGAAACCGGATCGCTGCCGAGCGGCCGAGAGACATGCGACTCTCCATACTTCCGGAAGTGTCGAGCAGAATTACCGAAGCAAAGGGCGACTCCTGTGCGCCAAAACTTGCGATCAGCTTAACCGGGACTTCACGGCCTTCTTCAAAGACTTTGAAGTCGGCTAGTTTTAAGCCCGGAACGTACTGCCCATCCTTATCCAGAACCGTTATGTTGAGAACAACGAGGTCCGTGTCGACGCGAACAACGTCATCGTCCTGTGCTCTGGCAGAATAGGAAGAGAAAAGAGCGAGACTGATTACGAGCAGCAGGCGACCAACGAAGGGAGGGCACGAGCGAAAGCTGAGTCGTGACATTAACTCTTCACCGTGGGGACAAAGGTGCGAACGATGCGGATTAGTTCAAGTAAAACATTAGATTCTTCGATTATTGCCGCGGACACAACTCGCCGCGGAGTCTTGAGAATCTTCTCGCTGAGGGAAGTTGATACCTTGGCCATACTGTCGATTGCCTCGGCAAGGTCGTGGGGTTTGCATTCAAGCTCAAACTCATCGTTTGAGGCTCCCGCCTCGTTTCTGATCTTCTTGGTGATCTTCTCCAGTTTCTCGAGTTTCTTTAGATCTGAGGAGCCAAGCGCTTTGTTTTGCTTGAAGGCAGTGGCCACTGCGTTTCCCAGGTCTGAAGCTTCTCGCGCGCGCGTAAGGTTCTCCTGATGCTCTTTTTCGGCGTACTTGATCGCTCGCTTTGCCCGCATTTCGTAGTCCAGGTCGGTTGGCGCCTGGTCTTCTGAGTCAGGCCTGCTCTTGTCCGCGCTCATTGAAGTAGGAGGCGTAGGCGGGCGCACTACCTGCGCTTTGAGAGACAACTGGGCAAGCAGCACTAACGCAGTTAGGCTCAGGAAGCGAACTCCTGGTTGAATAACTCGCGACATTAAAAACGACCTACGGCAAGGCTGACTAGAGATCTGCATCTAATTCTCTGACGGATTCCCACCGTGAATGGTTGTACAGCGCTCACGACAGCATGGACAAAGTCTGAGAAACGCGCGTCAAAAATCGGCTGCTGGCTTACTAACTACATTAATTATCGCCGTGCCGACTTCTCATCAAGAACTTGAAAAGGGGAGCATCGATAGAAAGGTCTGTTAAGAACCTGGTTTAAGTTTGCCCCAGCTAAGGAA
>JBAPXA010000176.1:0-10311 GCA_049283975.1 Pyrinomonadaceae bacterium
CGATCAGGGTGATCTGATCATTCTTGAGGAACAGGATCGGAGCTTATGGAACCAGGATCAGATTGCCGAAGCATTACCGCTCGTGTCGGCAGCTTTTCGCGACGCAGTTGGCCCATTCGCAATCCAGGCGGCGATCGCAGCCGCACATTGCCGCGCTCGTGAGCCTGAGGAAACAGACTGGAGCGAAATAGTCGGACTTTACAGTTTGCTGGAGCGCATCCAACCTTCGCCAATAGTTTCGCTTAATCGAGCCGTGGCGGTGGCGATGGTTGATGGTCCGGAAGCGGCACTGAAGATCATTGACGGCATCGCGACAGACGGGAAGCTTGACGAATACCATTTGCTTCACGCTGCCCGCGCCGATCTCTTACGCCGTTTGAAATCTTATGAAGCAGCGGCGCAGGACTATTCGCGAGCATTGGAGCTGGTAACTAACGATAGTGAACGCCGGTTTCTGGAACGACGGCTTGCGGAAGTCCGCTCCCGATAAGTCGTTAAGTGCGAGCGATGCTAGATATGAGTGCTAAATCGGTACAGTACGGTAGCGGTAGCGACCGATAACACTGCCAATTGCCGATTTTCGCTTGAATCCTAAGCTAAGGGCCAATTGGCAATCGCCAATCAGCAATCGGCAATGTTATCGCTCGTCCCGTACCGGCTAGCTGATTAGACCCCTTCCCGCTGGTTCACAAATACTCAAAGTGGGGTTAGAATTGCAGCGACCCCCAGCGGCTAGTCCAGTACCAAGGTTGGCCTTCTCGGTTTCTCACTGGAAGTGGGCGTCACACAAAACGTAGGTTTGCTTCCCGACACCTAACTCAATCAAGCATTAGCCAGTTCTCACGACGGGCGGTCTCTGCGTTCCGTTTCGTAAATGGCTCTGAACTTTCTCATCCAACTGGGAGGAAAAAAATGAATACGCGTGGAAGGTTAATCATTGTACTGGCGGCTACTGTGCTACTACTCGCTATAGTAGTTCTTCCTCGAATTAGTCAGGCCAAGTGGTTCAGTGCGGAAAAAACAGTTGCCGCGGAGCACATCGCAACTCCGCTGGCGCAGGATCAAAGATTCGACATTACCGTCGTTCCCTCGTATCACAACGACACTTCAGTCCCCCTCAGCGAGATGAAACTGCCCCCAGTCGTAATCCGACCAGAACGCGAAGCCAATCCCCGACGCAAGCTACCGATCAATCACAAAGATACTGAAGACCCGGTGGTGCAATCCAGATTTCATGAATTATCAAACCTGGTAGCAGCGAACATGCCGAGCCCGATTCTCAATTTCAACGGCATCGGATTCCCGGGTGTTGCCTGCAATTGCGCGCCACCTGACACGAACGGTGAGGTTGGTGCGACACAATACGTTCAGATCGTGAACGAAGGGTTTCAGGTGTTCGACAAAACCACCGGTGCTTCCGTATTCGGGCCCGTGGGTATTCAGTCTGTTTGGACAGGATTCGGTGGACCTTGCGAGACGTCGGGTGCTGGCGATCCAGTTGTACTCTACGATCAGCTAGCTAACCGCTGGGTGATCAGTCAATTCGCAGGCGTAAACGTACCAACTGATGAATGCGTGGCGGTCTCAACCACCAGCAACGCAGCGGGTAGTTATAATCGCTATGGCTTTCACCTGGGCTCCAATTTCTTCGACTATCCCCACCTCGGCGTATGGCCGGATGCTTACTACATGAGCATGAATGTCTTCAATACTGGCGGTACAAGTTACCTTGGCCCTCAGCCGTTCGCCTTCGATCGCGCAAAGATGCTCGCCGGACAACCAGCGACTTTCATCACTACCGGAATCACGGGTGGTTCAAGCGAAGAAACATACCTTCCCGCCGACCTTGATGGTTCGAACTTGCCCCCGGCTGGAGCCCCTGCGTCTTTTGTCGAATGGCCGGCAGGAGGTACCTATCGAGTCTTCCACTTCCACGTCGACTTTGTGACCCCTAACAACTCGACCTTCACTCTGTTTGCGAGTGTACCCTCCGCTGGATTTACGGTTCGAACGGGAGGGATTCCGCAGGCAGGAACTAGTTCGCTCCTGGATCCAATTGGTGACCGTTTGATGTTCCGCCTCGCAACGCGTTTCTTCAGCGACGGACATGAAGCTACGGTGGGCAACTTCACTGTTAATTCCAATAGCGTCGCTTCACCTCGCTGGTTTGAATTACGAAACGTTACGAGCGGGCCGGTGACAGTTGCCCAACAAGGCACCTATCAACCCGATACGACTCATCGCTGGATGGGCTCCGCCGCAATGGATCGAGACGGAAATATCGCCGTCGGCTACAGCGCTTCGAGCACCGCCATCAATCCCCAGATTCGTTATGCGGGAAGATTGGCAGCCGATCCGGTGAATACGCTCCCGCAGGCGGAGGTCACGCTTTTCGCGGGCACCGGTAGCCAAACTGGTACAAACGGACGCTGGGGCGACTATAGCGACATGACGATCGATCCGGTGGACGACTGTACTTTCTGGTACACGCAGGAGTACTACGCCTCGACTGCAAGCTTTAACTGGCGTACCCGTATCGGGTCGTTCAAATTCCCAGGTTGTGGCGGTTCACCAACTCCCACGCCGACACCTACGCCAACGCCAACTCCAACTCCAACTCCAACGCCAACACCTACTCCCACACCTGATCCGTTACCCAGCGCTCCCACTAATCTGACAGCCGATGCTGTTTCTCCAACGCAGATCAACCTCTCATGGACGGATAATTCCAGTAATGAGACTGGGTTTAGTATCGAACGTTGTGAGGGCCAGAATTGCACTGACTTTGTGCAGATCGCTACGGTTGGTGCAAACGTTGGCAGTTACTCTGATACTGGGCTTACGGGCAGCACGCGTTATCGCTATCGGGTGCGCGCCTTTAATGGCAGCGGCAACTCTGCTTACTCAAACACCGTTACGGAGAGAACTCCTAGACGATAATTAGGGCGGGAAAATTGTCCGCTAAAAGAAACGGACGGCTGGGCTGTTATTAGCCTCAGCCGTCCGTTTCAGTTTTACTCAACGGCAATCATCCAATGAGGCCTACCTGAAGGGAACTCAAAACTTTGGTTAGCGTCATCGCCGCACACACAACAGTACAGAGGATGTCAGTAGACCTTTCGCTGTTGCACTGTTTCTTTTGTAGTTAGACTGAACCTCGGTTCAATCTGTCCGGTTCCTGAAACCAACGTTGCCACGGCTTCCCCCACCGCCGGTCCATGTTTAAAACCGTGACCCGAACCGCCGCCTACCAGCCAGACATTTGCAAAACCGGGATGCCGATCAATCAGGAAATCTCCGCTTGAAGTGTTCTCATACTGGCAGACACGCGTTTCCGTGACCGGTGCCTCAGCGAGCAATGGGACCCGCTGTCGCAGTAGCGCGCGCACAGCGGCAAGACCTTCCCTCGACACAATTCTCTCCCCGGTATCGGGATCAAATTGAGAACCATGGGCATCAATCGCAACCTTAAAACCACGGCTTTCAAGATTTGGAATTCCATAGATTAGATTATTGAAATCGATCCACGCTGGCATGAATTTCGGATCGAAGACCTCTGATCCGGCTGGGACTCCGAAGAAGAACACTTCCTGGCGGGTAACATAAATCCGATCAGCGAGGAGTGTGGGAAACAATTTGGGCAACCATGGGCCACAGGCAAAGACAAATTGATCAGCGAGGATTTCGCGCCCGGAAACGGTCACTAGCCGATCGAGCCCCACACTGCCAAGGCCTTCTCTCTGATCCACCGGCGGCAGGACCGCTCCTTCCAGATAAGTAACACCGCTCTTGAGCGCATGTGCGACCACAGCTCGCACCGCACGGCGGGCGAGCAGCACACCGCTGTCGGGCTCGAGAATTCCCCACGCCACCGAGTCGAATTTGAGCTGCGGATAACGAGCAGCAAGTTCGTCGCGGTCCAGCCTTTCGCAGCGAACTTTTAGCTGCATTAGTGTTTCGAGAGTCGCCTCACAATAGGCATCGTTCGCTCTCGCTAGCCACAGGATTCCTGAAGTGTGGAACAAGGCGGAAGGTCCCAACAGCTCTTGCCATAGTGCGAGTGAGCGTTGCGCCATGCAAGTGTAGATCTGATCCGGTCCGTAGCCCATCCGCATCATTCGCGACTCGCCTCCTGAGCTGGACCGGCTATTCCCCGGACCATAGGCATCGACCAACAACACTGTCTTGCCGGCGCGGCTCAATTGGTAAGCCGTCCATGCGCCAAACACGCCCGCACCAATTACTGCGACGTCGTAAGTTTGATCACTGACCATTAGAAGGGATTGTAGCAGTAGCGATTGCGGACTTTGAGCCGAGTCTCAGGTCTCAAGTCTCAAGTCTCAAGGGTGAGGATTCAGACTTTAACTAAGTTCGATCCGGAAACTTGAGACTTGAGACCTGAGACTGCGTCCCGCAATTACGGAAGCTCGAAAGCTCCATCCGCACCGGGTTGAAACTCCGCCACACGAACCACCGCGTCAGTAGGCAGCTCGCCGTAGATGTGCGGGAAGAGTTGCTCACCACCCTCGAGGTTCTCGTAACGGATCTCAGCTTCGACTTTGTCGGTATCAATCGAGAGTAATAGCAGATCCCGCCGGCCGCGAAACCGAATATTTGCGACTTGCAGCACCTGGGCAGGCGTCGAACAGTGAATGAACCCCTCGGCGGGAAACATTTCTGGCTGATAACTCTGCTTCACCTGAGCGCCGTTCCATGCCTCACGCTCAGCAATGTGAAGGATGATGGGCATGCTGTGAGTGTATCAAAATGAAAAGTCCGCGAAACTGACAGCCGAGTTGGGGACCCAGCCATCCGCCTCGCGGACTTAATTGAAACGCTTCTGGCGCCTGCCTTCTTTGTTACGGCGCTGGGGAAGCTGAAGTCGACTGTTTCAATCCACGATTGAAGAGCATCTTCACTTCAACGCGGCGATTCTGCTGACGACCAGCGGCTGTAGTGTTCTCAGCTACCGCTTCAGTCTTGCCAAAACCCATCGGCGAGACAAAACGACGCAGCGGAATCTTATGCTGCACCGCCAGGTATTGAACTACCGCATCCGCGCGCTGGCGGCTGAGACGGAAGTTCTTGGTTTCGCTGCCAGTCGAATCGGTGTGGCCGGCAACTTCGATTACATAACCCTTGGCTTCATTCGCTTTCAATGCGAGTCCATCAAGTTGCTGCTTCGCTTGGGGTGAAAGCACGGCGCTGTTGGTTCTGAAGGTAACCGCCACGACTTCCTGTACGTCGTATTCGTCCAGTGCGGTAACACGTTCATTAACGGCAGTCACTTCCCTTCTCGCTTCAGCCGCAACGGCATAAAGCTCGTCCATTTGCCCCGCCATGCGCTGCTGATTCTCCTCGACCGGAGTTACGCGCGTATCCGAAGTGATAGCGGCCCGCATGTCTGACTCATTGAACCTGATCTTTTCTGCCAAGAGTCTGCCCTGAGCGTCGCCCTTTCCTTCTACCTCCACAATCAGGCCACGCAGTAGTTCGCTGGCCGGATATTTTTTGCCGCTACGCAGAAACCCACCATGCGTCTTGATGCTGGTGCGGTCGTTTATCGCCACGTGGTAGTCCGTACGATTACGATCACGAATCGTGAAGGTGTCGGCTTCCTGCGAAATGACGACGCCCTTGAACTTCAACTTGGATCCATTCGGGATCGATTGGACGTTGGTATTACGAGCGGTCGCCTGCGTGGTTGAAACCTGGCCGGAAACCAGGGGTGTGACCGCGAAAAGTGCCGCCAGGACACAAACGAGGGTAAAAGGTCGACCTTTCCTGATCCTATTAGTGCTCATACTTCGCTCCTTCAACGGTTTTCGGGAATGCGCCGGGCATTCCGCGAGGTTGTCATGTCGGGGTGATGAACCTGAATGGGGGCAGGAGTAAAGAGCGTAACCTATCAGGGCCGTAAAGATCAAAGAAGCAACCGAAATGATTCCGAATTGATAGCGAGTCGTTACATTACAGTATGAGAAGTTACCAAATCGGGCCAAACGCCGAGGGGGAAAACCAGGATCCAAGCCCAAGAGCAACCGTCAGGACACCCATGACACGCCACGGCAGCCATGATTAGGGCAACGGCGACCGTGGGAGTTGCCCACGGCTATTAACGTTCACGCTGCCAGCGTGATTACAGCGATACCACGTCAGCGAACTGTTTCGTATCGGTGTATTGCTGAAACCGCGCTATTCTGCCTTCCTTCAAACTCCAGACGTGCGCAAATTGAGCGCGCACCCGCTTGTTTGAGCCGCGATGCGTTCCCGCGTACGTACCCAAGACAACGACGCGGTTTCCCGCATCCATCCATTCCTCCGGCGTCACGGAGAAGCCTTCCCACTCAGTTCCCAGACGCATGAAGACGCCTTCAAGTACGGCCTGCGGCCCCACATAGGGATTGCCGTCTGCATAAATGAAATTTTCGGCTTCGTTCCACTCAATGCCCTGATGCATTTTTCCCAGCACAGACGGAACATCGCCCTGGCCAAATGAATCGTACAAACCGCGAACAATCTCAACATTGTCGTGTGACATGTGTTTCTCCTTTTGCGGCGCGGCTAATAGCCATCGCCACGAATTATTACTAAGGCCGTGCGCATGATGATCTTCAGATCTAAAAGCAGCGACCAGTTTTCGATGTAGAAAAGATCCAGCTTCACCATCTCTTCAAAGGGAATGCGATTGCGGCCTGACACCTGCCAGAGGCCGGTCAGCCCCGGTTTCATATCCAATCGCTTACGGTGCCAGAGTTCGTAATCTTCGACTTCGTAAGGAATTGGAGGCCGTGGTCCAACCACGCTCATATCACCGCGGAGTACGTTGAAGAGCTGCGGCACTTCGTCCAAACTGGCGCGTCTTAACCCGCGTCCGACACGCGTGATGCGCGCATCACTTTGAAACTTGTAGACAGGCTGCTCGCCATTTCCCAGATTCGCCTCCGCCCGGCCGGCGATGAACTGCTTTTGATAGTCGCGATGTACCTTGCTGTCAGCCCCGGGATGCATCGTACGAAACTTGTAACAAAGAAAGATCCGGCCATCCATGCCGACGCGTTCCTGCAAATAGAAGACTGGACCGCGCGAGTCTAATTTGATTAGCAACGCAATCAATAACCAAAGCGGCGCGGCCAGCACCAGAGCGAGGGCGGCGATTGCCAGGTCTGAGCTTCGTTTCAGCAGCCGGGCGGAACTGGAAAGCGGTTCCCGAAAGAGCCTGATCATCGGGAGCGCTCCAATCTGATCGATCTCAGTTTTACGTGGCAGGCAGTTAAAGAGGTTTGGCGCGATGCGAAACTCGACACCGCGACGGCGGCCGCAACGCATCATCACCTCAAACAGTGCGTCACCATCGACATTGGCGTCGGCAATGATCACTTCATTTGCTCCCGCATCGCGAATTGCCTCTGGAAGTTCCTTCAGATCTCCTACTACCGGCACACCCTCGAAAAAACTATCGCCCCGTCCCGGCTCGCCACTCTTGTAACGCAGACTGTTAGTTGCCGTAGCTTCGACTACACCAATAACGCGATAACCAAGCGCTGGTCGCTCGCGCATTTCCTTGATGCAAAGCGCGGCTTCCGATCCGCGGCCGACCACGAGAGTGGGGATCAGATTGATTCCGCGACCGCGAACGAGACTCTGAGCGCTGCGCACCAGCAGGCGCACCAAAAATATGCCGGTCAGGGCCAGCAGAAAATCCAGCAGGAAAACGGAGCGAGCGTATGAGAAAGCGCGATACTCAAATCCGCCGCGATAGAGAAAGGCCGCCGCTACGATCAACAGCGAACCGATCGCCGTGGACTTAAACAGCCGCACTGCATCGTCAACAAAAGAGAACTCACCGCGCAGGCGATAAAGGTCGTAGTAACGAAGCAGCAGCAGTCGAGCGACTATGACAAAAGGCAAGAGCAGCGAATAGGGAGCGAAACGAGAACTCCAACTGAAACTTCCATCGGCGGCAACCTGCCAGACTTGTTGCGACTCACGCAGGTAGAAAGCCCCAGCGAAGGCGCCAACGGCGATAAATATGTCAGCGACAACCATCGCGACCTTTACTGCCGGCATTACCCAGCGCGGAGCTCGGCCGGGAACACGGACGGTGCTCGGAGCGATCGTTTGCAGATTGACAGTTTCGGATCTCATTAAAGTGGAATTAGCGGCTTGGCTGCTAGCTACTCCAGAATCAAATCTGCTACTTCTTGCTTCACTGCAACGGCGCTTCTGCTTTTGCCCGGCGACTTTTTCTGCAAAGGCAATCCTGCAATGTCTTCCGGAGTGCTTAACCGAATTAGTCGTCCCTCTTGAACTAGCTCTTCATCAATGGCGGCCCATTTGCCAGCATAGATCGTGGCTGCTGGGACACCCAAGGCCGCTGCTTCGCGATTCATGGTGCCGCCAGCACTTACCACCAAATCGCTGGCAGCAATCAGATTTGCCCCGTCCAGGGGCTCAGTGGGCAAAATCATTCGTTGACCAACCCGCGCTGCATAACTTGCTCGCTGGTCGGCATTGCGCGGCAACAGTATCGTCGTTACGTGGGGCGTACCATGCAATCGACTAAGCAATCCCTCGAACAATTCATTTTCAAAACGATGATAGAGAGCGTCGCGTGCGGGCGGCCGTACTACCACGATCGTGTCCTCGAGCTTTACGCCAAGGTCACGCAGTTTCCCCGCAAATGCGGGATCACTTTCAAACTCCGCCAGGTAGACGTCCTCTTTGATGCCATTGTAGCGCCGAACCTTCGTACCTCCGGCACCGTAGCGGTTGAGATCTTCATCAGGAAAAGCTCGCGGCACGATCACGGTGGACGCAAGGCGAAACGCCAGGTGATTTGCCGGCTGATGCTCATAGTCCATCAACGTCACAGAGCGCAAACCCAAACCGCGCGCCGCGAGGATCTGCGAATAGGAATTATGACTGACGGCCAGATCGAATGATTGGCCACTCGCCCACGCCCGCAACGCCCACGCGCGCTGGAACAAGTTTCCTGCTTTAGCTGACAACTCGCGTCCGCCGTGAGCGCCAATCACAACCGGCTCCAAGCCCGCGGTCTGTGCTAAAGGCACTGTCTCGGCAAACTCTCGTGCTGTTATTTCGGATTGATGGCCGCGTGCGGTGAATTCACTTACGAGTGCGCGAAAAAAAGGGACATGCGGAGAATTAGCAAGATCGATCCAGATGCGCATCGTTTGCGAAGACTAGGAGTGGGCTCGGGTTACTTCCGCAGTGGGCTCGGAAGTATTAGCAGTAAACTCATGGATCGCCGTCACCACTTCCAGCAAGTGCTCGTTCGGAAGTTCCGCATACATGGGTAACGACAACACTTCGTCACAAGCCTGTTCGGTGAGCGGCAAGTCTCCGTGCTTATAGCCGAGCTCAGCGTAACCCCGCTGAAGGTGAACGGGAATCGGATAGTGAATGCCGCTACCGATATTGCGGGCCTTCAAGTAATCGAGCAACTCGTTTCGCCGCGGCGTGAATACCGGAAAGATATGCCAGGCCGAACTACCGTGCGGTTCAAGCAGGCGCATGCCTGAGCCGGTGAGGGACTCGCGATAAGCTGCTGCATGCTGTCGCCGCGCAGCAGTCCAGTTCTCAAGGTGCCGCAGCTTTACTCTCAGGACCGCTCCCTGAATGCCTTCCATGCGATAGTTATAACCAACTTGGTCGTGATAGTACTTCTGACTCTGACCGTGATCGCGCAAGCGCTTGATTGCAGTCGCATACTCGGAATTATCGGTTACAACTGCTCCGCCCTCTCCGTAAGCGCCCAAATTCTTACCCGGATAAAAACTAAAACAGGCAATGTCGCTGAGGCTGCCCGCACGACGACCTTTGTATTCAGCGCCGTGAGCTTGCGCCGCGTCCTCGATCACAATCAGCTTGTGCTTCCTCGCGATTTCGGTAATCGGATCCATTTCGGCACAACCGCCATAGAGATGAACCGGCATGATTACTCTTGTGCGCGGGGTGATCGCTGCTTCGATTCTTGCAGGATCCATCGTGCAGGAGCGTGGTTCAATTTCCACAAACACCGGTTTGGCGCCGGTATAACAAATAGCTGCTGCCGTTGCGACGAAGGTGTCGCTGACGGTAATAACTTCATCGCCCGCTTTTACTCCAGCCGCCAGTAGAGCGAGATGTAGCGCACTCGTTCCCGAATTTACTCCGAGGGCATATTCGGTCCCACAGAACCTGGCGAAGTCTGCTTCAAAGGCCTCAACTTGCTCGCCCAGCACAAAATGACAACTCTCCACGACAGCTTTGATGGCCGCGTCGATCTCATCCCTGATCGTCTGATAC
>JBAPXA010000177.1:0-6943 GCA_049283975.1 Pyrinomonadaceae bacterium
GGTTATTTCTGGACCGACAGCAATCTTCAGGTAAGGACGATCGTGAGTGTTTTCGATCATCACGCCGCGGAAGCCCGCCGCTTCGTAAGCGCGCGCCTCGTCCACGGCTAGCGACGTGATAGCGGCAACATCGAGTTTACTTCCCGGCGTCCCTGGTAACGCTTGCAGGTGAACAACACCGATAAGGGCGCGACTGACGCCAAAGACAGATTTAATCGTTCCCAGTTTATCCAAAGAATTCACCTCTACGATCCAACGAGCAACTCCTACCAGTTCGTGGTCATCATGTTGGGCCCACGCCGCGATATTCTTGCTAAAGCAGCGACATCACGACCAGCGATTCAAAACCGTCGGGCCCCTTAAGACACTCCCTCAATGTGCCTTCATAGCGAAAACCTTCCTTTTCATACAGCACTCTTGCTCGCATATTGTGCTCTTTGACGTCGAGCCAGAGCCGGTGAGCCACTAATCTCTCGAATGCATGTCGCTTGATTGCCTGCACCGCTGCCCTACCGTAGCCTTTTCCTTTCTCAGTTATTACAAGGCGCATGAATTCGATGTTGCGCTGCTCGCTTTGCAAGCCTGCCAGAATTACAAAACCAACACGTTGGTTGTTTGGTTGAGACTCAATTATCAAGTGTTCAATATTCGCGTCGTCCAGTACTCCGCGGTGCTTTTCTTCCGGCCAAGCGGTGATGAAAGGCCGATTCTCCTCATCGCTCTCCGCCGCGAGCACAAAGTTGAGATCCTTGTCAGTCGTTCGCCGTAGCTCGATTTCCATGAGCTCCTTTCTTCAACTAATAAGCGTTGAATATCAGATCGGACTACGATCCTTTGTTATTTTCATGAACCAGGCCTTTGCATTGATTCGCAGATTCAGATTGGAAGTGCAACGGGTTGAAGTTTCGGAAACGTCCTGATTCTTGAGCGCCAAAGGCGCGGGACTGTAATAGCCAGGGGCAAGCGCTGAGCGCAGCGAAGGCGCGCCGCCCCTGGAACGGGAAGCAAATGATGTCCGAGCTCTGAAAGAGCGGCATACCGTCTCAGCCAGGGAATGTATTGCGCACCTTCAGTGCTTCTCTAACCTTTCAACTGTCCCAGGGGCGACGTGCTTCGCTAAGCTCAGCACTTGCCCCTGGCTATTATAGTTCGCGCCGTTGGCGCTTCTGACGTTGCACTTCAACTCGAATCCACCATGATCCTTGAGATGGCTTTGTGATTGAGACCGAACTCTAAGGCTGCTTGAATGCCAGTCCTCGGATCACACCATAACTTGCGACAGATCCTCAACCTGACCTCAAGGGTGTGAAGCAGGCTCTTAATCCAGAGACTCCAGCCGATCACTCCAAACTGCATTCAGTTACCAAGGTTGACACCAAATCCGCTATCCCGTACATTCCAGCGCACTGCAGACCGATATCCTTCCGGCACTTCTGCTGTTTATCTGTTTTCAAAATCCGGCTTAACAGCGTGCCCCGTACCGCGCCGCTAAGTCTCCCCTAACGTACGGGAAGGAGCCCAGATAATGAGACGAATATTTTTCCTTACTCTTACAGTTCTTTTCGCTTCCGTCTGCGTTGTAGCCCAGTGCAGCGAAGCCGATCAACAAAAACTGATAGCCTTCGACAAAGCCTGGGGTGAAGCCGGCCAGCGCGGTGACAAGGCTTTCCTGCAAAACGTATATGCCGACGACTACATGAACACGAGCGTCGCCGGAACGATCACAAAAGCGCAGGCACTCGAAAACGCGGTGAGGGCTGCCGAGCGTCGCAGCGCTAACCCGCAACCCGCAGCCCAAACTACTCCGGACAACTACATCATTGCCTGCACGCCTAACAGCGCAACCATTACTCACCGCAACGTCACCGTCACTAAGGCCGACGGCAAGGAGCAAACCTCTTACTCACGAAGCGTCCACTTCCTCGAAAAGCGCGGCGGTGAGTGGCGCGTCGTCAGCGATGCGGGCGGGCCACTCAACGACGCCGGGCAACTGCTATATATGGAAATGGATTGGAGCGATGCTGACAAACGAGGTGACACTGCCTGGTTTGAGCGCAACCTTGCTGATGACTATTTCGGTATCAGCAGTACCACCGGAAAGCTCAACAGCAGGAGCGATGACGTCGCCGAAATGAAAAACAGGAAAGAGATGTTTGATTCTGCCGTTGCCTCGGACATGCAGGTCCGAGTTGAAGGGAACACGGGTATCGTGACGGGTATCTACCACCTCAAAGGCCGCGACGAGAAGGGACAGCCGTTAGACCGTCGCATTCGCTACACTGACATCTACGCCAAAAAAGACGGACGCTGGCAGGTAATAGGATCGCAGGGGACGCTCATCAAGTAGTTTACGCTCGGTCACAGCGTCATGAAATGTTACCGCTGCGCAACGACCGTCATTGCCGCGCTTGGTTAGTGATACCAACCTGATTTACGGGAAGCCTTGAAACGAGCGTGAACCTTGGAAAACAGTTTTCAAGTTCACGCTCGGCAAACGTAGTGCGTGGGTCCCCACGAACAAAAGCTGGCCTGCACAGTTCTGCGTAGGGCTTATCGGCGCGCAAGTCACGTCAGCTTGCCGCGAACTTGTTCATTTCTGCGTGGGTGCGATCTACTCGCCGTAATGGAGAGGTGCTCGTGCACCGCAAGCCAACGGCCGCCGTCTTCCATTCTTCCGGGATACTCATATAAACAGCGCGGCCCGCGATGATGGGTTCGATTCAATGCCAGATAGGGGGACGGGGAGACGCAAGTTGAATGTGGTCGCTACCGCTCCCGTACTGTACCGAGTGGTAAACGCAACTTTAATGCGATCGCTCCCGCTTCTGTACTCTACCGGGTAGCTGGGATCTGGGCTTGCCGGTAAAGCACGTAACATTACTCAGATTGCTCTTGCGATTACTATCAATATCCCGGCCACCAGAAACATCACCACCATCAACTTCCGATTCGGCTTGCCATACTTGATCTGCCAGATGCCTCCGGCGATGGTTGCGATCCCAAAAGCAATGACTAAACCGAAGACGGCCATGATGATCGCCATATCGTTGGGGCCGCCGGTGAATCTCGTCGTGCTTCCCGGCGTTCTGCTCTGCGCGATGATTTGACCCAAATAGATTCCCAGTCCGCTCATGAAAATGACCAGGAAGGCTCCTAGCACCAATAGCACCCATCCCAGGATCTTAACTTTCCTTTTTGATTGGAGCCGACGTCCACAATTCGGACACTTGGCGAGGACTTCACTGGTCTCGAAACTGCACTTAGGACAACTCAGGACTTTGGCCATCACATTGGTCTCCATGGGTAGGTGTTGGGTTTCGGGTTCCAGGTTTCGGGCGGCTTGCCGCTTTCCGTGCGGTAAGCCTCTGGCTTACCGACCAGTCCGGCGGTTAGGCGCGAAAACGCAGATCACATAGAGCCCGCCACCCGCCACCTGAAACCCGCCCACGGCTCCTACCTGGCCATGAGCGCTTCAATCTCTTCAGCCTGTTTTGGGACCTTGCTCGTCAACACTCGCGGACCATTCGCCGTGCACAGCACGTCGTCTTCAATGCGCACCCCGATTCCCAAATACTCGGCGGGAACGTCCTTGGTATCTGGCGCAATGTAAAGACCCGGCTCCACGGTCATCACTACACCCGGCTCGAGCGCGCGCGATTCCTGCTCGAAGTAATAACGGCCGACGTCGTGCACATCGATGCCGAGCATGTGTCCAAGCCCGTGCATGTAAAACTTCTCGTACTTCTTTTCCTTAATCAGGTCTTCCGGCTTTCCCTGCAACAAGCCTAGCTCGACCAGTCCTTCAGTGAGCACTTTGATTGAGTGCGCCTTAAGTTGATCGTGTGTTGTGCCCGGCCGCACTAACTCCACGCACTCCATTTGCGCTTTGAGCACAAGATCGTAGATGTCGCGTTGCGGTTTTGAGTAGCGGCCATTTACTGGAAACGTCCGCGTGATGTCCGAAGCGTAACCTTTATATTCTGCTCCCGCGTCAATCAGCAGCAGCTCGCCATCGCGAAGTTCACCATCGTTGTTGATGTAATGAAGCACGGTGGCGTTTGCACCCGCACCAATGATCGAAGTGTAAGCTGGTGCGGCCGCACCACGTCGTTTGAAGATCAGTTCGATCAACGCCTCGACTTCATACTCTTTCATTCCCGCGCGCGCGGCTTTCATGGCTTCGCAATGGGCTTCAGCGGCAATGTCGGCGGCCCGCTGCATCAACGCAATCTCGTCATCTGATTTCAACACTCGCATCTCATGGACAATCGTGGCTGGGTCGATAATCGTTTGCGGCGGATGAATTGGTTTGCGATTGAGCGCGCGCATGCGGGCGATCTGTCGAATAATCGTGTCGTCGAGATCAGAGTGAACACCGAGCCGGTAGTAGAGATTTTCTGCGCCATCGAGAATGTCGTGCAGCTTTTCGTCGAACTCCACGATGGGAAACGCTTCATCGGCGCCATATTCACTCTTAGCTCCTTCGACACCGGCGCGGCGACCATCCCAGATTTCCCGTTCCGGATCGCGTGGCCGCAGGAACATCGTGAACTTGTGTTCGCGCGCGGGAGCTATGACCGCAATCGCTTCTGGTTCTTCAAAGCCGGTGAGGTAAAGAAAATCCGAATCCTGGCGAAAGCGATAGGCGGTGTCGTTGGAACGCGTAGCTTCGCGCGCGCTGGGAATAATGGCTACCGACTTTTGGTCCATGCGACGCATGAATTCAGTTAGCTGCGAACGGATCATAAGGAAAGCTCTCCTTGAAAATATGAACGATTGGGAAGTGGGTCATTGTAAACGATGGAGTGAGCAGCGACGAAATCGGGGATTAGACGGTTAGCTTGCCAGATAGGGTCGCGGGACTTGTTTCGTGTTCGTTTAGTGTAACTTCGTGGATCGTCTTAATCGGACCGCCTAACACGATCCACGAAACCACACGAAACACGCGAATTAGGGTCTCTCAAGTTAGGAAGGGTGGCTTGCCCCCGCCTCAACTTGGACTGAAGAAAGTGATCAGCGATCAATTATGGGTCGGAGTGAATTCTGGAAGATGAGAGGATTTCAGCCTTGAGGCGGAGGCAAGCCCGCCTTCCCGGCTGCAAATTGGGTACCTTGCAGGTTCACAGCCGGCAAGCTTTAGAGGATAATTTCCCGAGACAATGAGTACGCAAACGATTCCAACCCAGTCTCGACCTACCGAGATCATTTCGCGCGATCCGGCAACTGGCGCTGAGCTGGGTCGGGTCCCGATCTTTGCGACTGGGGACGTCGCTAATGCTGTTGCTCGCGCGCGGGCTGCGCAACCCGCCTGGGCCAAGCACACCTACAAAGAACGCGGCCGCGTAATTCTTAAAGCTCGCGAACTACTCTTGAACAAAGTGGACGAAGTGGCATTGCTCGTCTCACGCGAGACCGGCAAGCCAGTTTCTGAAGCGATCGCCACTGAGATCGTGCCGACCCTCGACGCGATGAACTTCTTCGCACGCAAGGCTGAGAAACTTTTGCGACCCGACAAGATCGACATCGGTCAGTACGGCTTGATGGGACGCTCATCGCGGATCGTCTACAAGCCGCTAGGCGTTGTTGGCATCATCTCACCCTGGAACTTTCCCCTTACCACCCCCGCGCAGGAAATTGTGATGGCGTTAGTTGCCGGTAACTCCGTTGTTCTTAAACCGAGCGAATTCACAACCCTGACCGCGCTGAAACTCGGCGAGGTCTTTCGCGAGGCCGGTCTGCCGCCGGGTCTGCTGGAGATCGTCACGGGCGATGGTGCTGTAGGCGCGTCCTTAATAGATGCTCGCGTGGACAAGATTATGTTCACCGGGAGCGTTGCGACGGGGAAACGCGTTGCCGCCGCTGCTGCCAAACATCTCACGCCGGTGGTCCTTGAACTGGGCGGCAAGGATCCGATGATTGTTTTGGAAGACGCCGATATTGCCAACGCCGCGCGCGGCGCCGTTTGGGGAGCCTTTGCGAATTCCGGCCAAGCCTGCGCATCGGTCGAGCGTTGCTACGTGCAAGAGTCGGTGGCCCCTGAATTTTTAGCGCACGTGCTGGCAGAGACCTCCACACTGAAACAAGGTCTGGGAACTGCCGCTGATACCGACGTTGGCTCGATGACTAATGAACGTCAGCTTGAGATTGTCGAGGAGCATGTAGCCGACGCAGTTGCTCATGGCGCCAAGGTTGTGAGTGGCGGTAAGCGGGTTGCCAATTCCACCGGCTTCTTTTACCCGCCAACCGTGCTCACAAATGTGGATCACGGCATGAAGATCATGCGTGACGAAACATTTGGTCCGGTGTTGCCAGTGATGACTTTCACAACGGAAGCTGAAGCGGTGGAGCTGGCCAACGACAGCGTCTTCGGATTAACAGCCAGTGTCTGGACCAATAACATCGGACGTGGACGGCGGCTCGCGGAAAAGGTTGCCGCCGGAACGGTGATGGTGAATGAAGTGCTCTACACGCATGGCATCGCGCAAACGCCCTGGGGTGGAGTTAAGGAGAGCGGCTACGGGCGAACGCATGGTCGTGCAGGTCTGCTCGAGCTTGTGAATCCTCATCATATTCACGTCAATCGATTTGGTTGGCTACCGGATCTCTGGTGGTTCCATTACGACCCAAGCGCAGGAAAGCTTTTTCGCGAGCTCGCCCATTACTTCACAACTGGGTCAATTGTCCGCACCTCACGATTACTTCCGTCGATGCTGCGCCGGCTGCTAAAGCTACGAGCAAGCAGCTCAAAAGATTAACCGCCAAGGCGCCAAGAAAACGCCAAGGACACAAAGAAAGAGAAGGCAAGAAGCGGATGGGGGTTCGTGACGCGTTTGGTTTTACTCGCTCAGTGGACTCCCGGTGAGGTGAAGTCATAAGAAGCTTCCTTTGAATGGAATTTGCGTAGTTGAGTGCTAAGAATTCTACCAGTTCACTTGGGCGGTGT